>PABJ01000076.1 GCA_002699105.1 Ectothiorhodospiraceae bacterium
ACGCGGCCTCCAAAGCCGGGCTCGATCACATGACCCGCTACCTTGCCGTGGAATGGGCTCCGGATAACATCCGGGTGAACTCAATCGCACCGTGGTATGTGCGCACCCCGCTGACAGAACCGGTTCTCGCGGATCCGGCGTTCTACGACCGGGTCATCACTGCAACGCCTATGGGCAGGGTCGGGAACCCGGAAGAGATCGCCGCGGCGGCTGCGTTCTTCTGCATGCCTGCGGCATCGTATATCACCGGGCAGACAATTACTGCCGACGGCGGCTTCACAGCCCAGGGGCTAGTGTAAAACCACTCTCAACGGATTACGACGAATTTTTGCGTGTAAATGCCGTCGGGAGTTCGAAGGGCTACGAAGTACGTCCCCGGGGGAGAGTCATTCGGCGGTATAAACCGCACCGAATTCATCCCTTCTCTGGCGATATCATCCACAAGAACGGCCACCTTTCTACCCAGCATGTCGTACACCGAGAGTGTGACCTCCATCTGGCGGGGGAGTTCGAACGATATCATCGCAGCACCAGCTTGCGACATCGACACCGGATTGGGATATGTCTGTTCGATTCGAATCGACCCGGCCGCCTGAGGAGGCGTTACGATACCCGTGGTTCCGCCGTTCGACGTTTTTCTAATCGTCCCCTGAAAGCCATAGGCCCATCCGGTATTCTCGTCGAGCCAGAAGAAATCGTTAACATCCATGGCTTCTTGGAACCACTCAGCTACCCAGGTTTCTCCTCCGTCTGATGTACGAAAAAGATGTGTGACCTCGTATGGAGGAGATGTCCGTCTTGGTGCATACATGATACCACGTAGCTCATCAAAGAAGTGGAAGCCGTTGTTTGCATAGATGGGAGTGTAGGTCCAGTTCATTCCGCCGTCAACGGTTTTTGCGAAATGATTCTGTGCCTTACCGTAGATCAGTTCTGGAGATAGCACGTATGATTCATCGAGCAGCATGTTCCCAAATTTGTTGCGGAATTCCCATGTCCTCCCCGCATCGGTGGATATACACGTACCGTTGTAGGCAATATAGAGAAGGGTCTGTGGCGGAAATGCGGCAAACGAAAAGTCTACATCCGCCACGATATGCGAACTCACCCGGAGAGTATCGAACGTCGCGCCGCCATCGAACGAACGGCCGATATAGCCGAACTTATACGCGATATATATAGTGTCCTCTGTCACAGCAATGACTTTTTGCGGATTCATATCGCTCCCGTCTTTTTTCCAGACGAGAAGTCGGGAGACATCTTGGTACGTCCTACCATAGTCGCTGGTTTCGAGGAGGAACGAGCCTTCCGCGTATCTATTAATTAGTGAGTATCCGTTTCCTGATGAATAGAAGGAAGGCGCAGAAGGGATCTCATCGAAGACTCCAATTACGAATGTCTCCCAGTATTCACCTCCATCTGATGTGTAGAGATAGTAGCCATTCTCGAAGCATGCAAGTCCGTGATCGGTATTCGCGAAATCGACCCACAGTACTTGATAGCGGAGTGAGGAGTATGGTGATATCCAATTCTCGCCACCATCAGTTGTGACATTTAGATTCCCTTGTCTATCCACAACGAGTCCCCCTAAGGAATCGGCGAAGAAGATTCTACCCCCAGTAAAAGAGTGCACATCTGATCCCCAACCAGGTAATGAGGTTTGCCAGGTTACCCCTCTATCTGTTGATTTTAGGACTTCTACCAATCCCGACCTGTCAATCGAGAAGATGTATATCACATCACCAAACAGCCTTCCACCTACGATTTCTACGTAATCACCGAGCCCGGAGACGCCGGCGTTAACCCATGTCTGGCCTGTGTCTGTTGTTCGATACAATGTATCGAACACACACATATACCCAGTATGATCGTCGATAAACTTGACACTTTGCAACTTGACTGGGTGTGGGAATGGCTTTTCAGACCAAGTATGGCCGAAATCAGTAGTTACAAGTAAATTGTACATACTTCCGATGTACCAGTCCTTTGCCGTTCTCGATGTCAGTACGCGTTGGCCTCCTAATGGGCTGACATCGTTTATAGTAAATTCCTCCCATGTCGTGCCGCCATCGGATGTTCTAATATACAAGTCAAGTCCTACGATCGCCATACCGTGTGACCCATCGTGCATATGCAGCCGGTACAGCGAATTACGATCATCGTGGGGTGTAAGCTGCACATCCCAGCTCTCAGCCAAATCGGTCGAGCGGTAGATGTATCCTGAATAACTCCAGGCCCAAATCGTATCATTTACTGCTACGAGGTTTGTTAATCCTTGAGGAGTGTTAGAACGCTCCTGCCATGTCTTCCCCATGTCGAACGAGATCAAGCATTCTCCTCGCCATCCCACAGCGACAATGCGGTGATCCGAGAGCATCACAGCATCTGTAATTCTCCATCCATTTGGTAGGGGATTTTGCCAGACCCAATCCTGGGCATTCAAGTTCATTGTGCAGCAAAATAGCGCGACACAGTAAATGATATGCTGTCTCATCTCAATACCTCCCGAGAATATGATAGAAGATAGTGTATGGCGTCGGTATCCATATCACCGGAGACTCATTACAACGAATGCAGTTAAGAAACCTAAAGGTCCGATAAAATGCAATGCAAAAAGGCGGTACCTCAGCAGTATCACCCGATAGATGCAAGGGCTCGCAATTTCGGTGAATGGCAAAAAGCAGCCCGGCTTGCGCCGGGCCTGTACTTATTCTCGGAGGCAATGTCTACCGTAGAATAAGCAGTGGTTTACGTACCGAGCGCTGCCCGGAACGTAATTCCAGATAATAATTACCGGCGGGGAGGACCGGCGTCTTCACAGATCGTCTGACTTCACCTACCAGGTCTCCTCCATCAACCGTAAGATTGTACCTTCGCCCGAGCATATCGACGAGGTGCGCTTCCGTGGGTCCGGAAGAGCGGTAAGAGAAGCTGAGTTCTTCGCCGCTGCGGATAGGATTCGGGTACATGCCTGTAATAGCAAGGTCCGTCGCCATCGTCGGCATGTCGTCAACGCCCGTCGGATCCAACGGTACGATGACCGAGTCCCATAGCCTGCGCAGCCTTGTGACGGTCTCGGCGATCTCCTGATTGCTTTCACCGCAGACGATGGCGAACCCGCGGATCATTGGCTTATCGGCATAGAAGTAATTCGGCCCCGTCGCGATGACAGATGAAATATCCGATACACCTGCGACGGGATGCTCGGTGCCGGAGCTCAACGTCAGCCACTTCTCTTCCTTCGTGAATCCGTCGAAGATGCCGACGACATTTTCAGCGCTGCGGTCTCCGTTCCGGATCGCGTAATAATTCGTGAGATGCTCGTTGTTCATAAGCGCAACACCGACGCGGGTTTTTACGGCACCAGAGGAATCGAACGCGATGCCGGTCGCAGTCGTGGAATCGTACATTGCGTAATCGTAGTAGGCGTTCGCACTGATATCCCAGTCCAGGAACAGCCCGGCATAGAACTTGTCCATATCCGAGCCGTAGGTGTTCGTGAACGTGTATTTGAATATGACCGCGTTGTCGTATCCTAGATCGGTGAATTCATAGCTATCCAGTTGGACCTGCACGCCAATGAGATCCTGGATGGATGCGCCTGCATCCGAGAACTCCGCATACCCCTGCTGATCGGCGATATCGCCGGGCGTCTTCATTTCGAATAACTGCCCACCCTGAAGATCCCAGTTCTGCTTCTGCGCTGTCTCATCCCTGGCAACATCAACAATGTATTGATGTCCAAAGATCTCCGAGCCGAGAATCATCGAGCCTTCGAGGAGAAGGTTTCTTCCGTCATTATTGTATATCAATCCGGAGCCGCGCATGCCGTCGAAATCGTCATACCCGAGGTTGCCGTCGTTGGAGATCGTGATGCGAACCTTGTTTACATCATGGTCGCGGTATGTCGGTTGCTGGATTAGGTAGACGCCGCCTTCATCCTCGTATTCACCATCCACGATGGTGAAGATGAAATCGATCTTGTCGTTCGGCCAGTAGATATCCTCAATATGGACGATGAACGGGTCGGAGAAATTGTTCACCTTCTCCATCGCGCCGATGGCGCCGGCCTGGAATTCAGGATTCTCGATCGTAACGCGTGCGTTCGGCGATGTGAGCGTGATGAGAGTGTTCGATGTAGGCGAGAGCAGGTTCTGCCATTCCATTCCAATAGTGAAGGATTCACCTTGATCGAGTACACCATCGCCGTTGCCGAGGGTAGCATCGTCGAACGTCCAGTTGATAAGCCGCACCGCCGGGGAGTTTATGGTCAACGCCCGTTCGGCGTTCACACGTCCCTTGCCGATCTTGTCCTGATACACCGAGCCCTGCAAGTGATCGATATCGTCGCTCGTCACGCGGATGCGTTCGGCGATCTGCAGCGGGGTGTAGGAAGGGAATTGCGTCTTCACCAGAGCAGCGACGCCTGCTACGACAGGGGATGCCATGGAGGTGCCGGTGAATTTCTGGTATCCTTTTACCGACGGACTGATAGAGCTCAGAATCTGCGTCCCCGGTGCAGAAACATCCACCCAGGGTCCGAACGTCGATGAACTGTTGACCTTGTCGTTTTGCTGCGTATTTGCGACGCAGAACACATCCGGGTATGCGCCGGGCGTGTGAAGGGACTCTGAACCCGTATTCCCGGCTGCTGCAACGACGAGCGAACCTTGCGCAATCGCATAGGCGATGCGTTCCTGCTGACTGGCGAAGTACCCGCCTCCGCCCCAAGAGCAATTTATGATATCGGCGCCGTTATCGGCTGCATAGACGATTCCATCGTACCCGCGGCTGATCTGCCGGGAGTTAACGTCGTTTCCGCATTTCACCGAGAGGATTTTGCTCGTGAATGCCACGCCGGCTATCCCTTTGCCGTTATCCCCGACTCCTGCAGAGATGCCCGCCACGTGCGTTCCGTGGGGATTGCCGGTTGCAGTCGGGCTTGGGTCGTTGTCATAGTAGCCCCCGCCGCCGCTGCCGTCTCCGATGAAGTCTATTCCGATGATGTCGTCGACATACCCGTTCTGATCGTCGTCGATACCATTCTCATCGGCGCTTGTGTAGAGCCCATCCTGATCGATGTCCTCGCCGGGGTTAATCCAGATATTATCCGCAAGATCTTCGTGCTCCCACAGCACGCCGGAATCAACGACGCCGATGACGATATCCGTACCGCCTGTCGTTATATCCCACGCGGCCTCGCTCCTGATATTCTGATGCATGTACTGCTCATCGTAGCGCGCATCGTCGGGGATGTAGCAGAGATAGTGTATCTCCTCCGGTTCAGCGTATTCAACATCGGGGAGGCGGTTGAAGGCCTTCGCCACCTCCAGCGGATCTGCATCGCTGGAGTATTCGAGGCGGTACATCCGGTTGAGCGCTATCTCGCTTCCTCCTTTGCTGAGCGTAACGCTGTGCTGAGGATACATTTGTGTAACCTCTTTCACTCCGTATTCACTGAGCAATGGCGAGATTGATGAAAGCCCCACGCTATTCTTGCGCAGCGCGTATTGCGTGTGCTGCTTGAACTTCACGATGATATAGCCCTGCTCGAACTCCAGGCCCTGCGGGACATGGTCGAGCTGCGACTTCACGTTGGGGGAATCGAACGAAGGTGCGAGAGTTGGCGCGGTGGGCTGCCCGATGGCAATGGTTGAAACAACCGCGATAATGAGAAAGGAAAGGGAAAGCCGTTGCATAGCTCCTCCTGTATCGATGGAAGAGGGTACGTTCTTATTCTATTGAGTATACGAAGCTGCCAGAGCAAAGGCAATGTCTGGACGTGCGGAATGCAAAGATTTCAGAGGCTTATGCGGAGCGGATCTCACCCATTATAACAGGCTCTTCTCCGTTGGATTTCAGTGCTTCAATCAGGTTGGGAGCCTCATCGGCGTCCGAGATGAGGATGAGGCCGATGCCGAGGTTGAAGGTCCGGCGCATGTCTTCTTCTGGCACGGAGCCGAGTTTTTGGATCAGCGAGTAGATTGCAGGCCGATCCCAGGAACCCCAATCGATGTGAAGCGTCAGTCCATCGGGGAGGACGCGCGAGGTATTGCCCACGATGCCGCCGCCTGTGATGTGGGAAACAGCGCGAACCTGCCCGGAACCCAGCAATGGGTGGACGCTCGGATAGTACGATTTGTGGATGGCCAGCAGCACATCACCCACGGTTGCGCCAAGTTCTTCGATGTATGAATCCACCTTGTAGGTATCGAAGAGCACCTTCCGGGCGAGCGAATACCCGTTGGTATGCAGTCCGGTCGATCGTAGCCCGATGAGTACATCGCCAGCGGATACGCTTTCCGGCGAGAGGATTTTGCTCTTCTCCACGACGCCGACGATTGCGCCTGCAAGGTCGTAGTCCGGAGGTGTGTAGAGGCCGGGCATTTCGGCGGTCTCACCGCCGATGAGGGAGCAGCCGTTTTGCTTGCAGGCGACCGTGAACCCCGTGATGATCTGCTCCGCGACGTCCGGCTCCAGCCTGCCGGTCGAAAAATAATCCAGGAAGAACAACGGCTTTGCGCCGGTCGTTAATATGTCATCCACGCAGTGATTGACGAGATCCTGTCCGACCGTATCGTGCCTGCCGGCCATCACGGCGACTTTCAACTTGGTGCCGACGCCGTCGATGCTCGAAACGAGCACCGGATGCTCAAAGTCAGTGAATCTGGCGTCGAACAAAGCGCCGAATGCACCGATATCATTCATCACTGCGCTGGTATAGGTGGATTTTACCGCAGAGGAAATTCTTCGGACGGTTTCTTCTCCGGCATCGATATTAACGCCTGCATCCTGATACGTGGTTGGAGTCATAGTACTACGTTGTGGCTGATAATCTGCTGCCCGGGCATTTCCGCTCGATTCGGCATTCTTCGCACTGCGGACGCCGGGCAATACAAGTTTTACGTCCGTGCAAGATAAGGAGGTGGCTTGCGTCAGTCCAATCTTCCTCCGGCAGCATTGCGCATAATTGCTGTTCGATTTTCTCCGGATCCTCCGAATCCGTGAGTGCAAGAAGGTTCGCAATGCGCTTTACATGCGTATCGACAGGCAGCCCTGGGATATCGAATGCATTCCCAAGAACGACGTTGGCCGTTTTCCGTCCGACGCCCGGCAGCGCCGTCAGAGCATCCATGTCTTGCGGTACTTTCCCTCCGTGGTCATCGATGAGGGCGGATGCGCAAGCCTTGATGTTTTTCGCCTTGTTGTTGAAGAAGCCCGTTGTTCGGATGAGTTCTATCAGGTGCTCCATTGGCGCGTGACTCATGGAGCCGGCATCCGGGTATTCGGCAAACAGCTTCGGCGTTATTTTATTCACCTGTTCGTCGGTGCTCTGCGCAGAGAGTATTGTAGCGATGAGAAGCTGAAAGGGGTTCTTGTGAAGCAGTGCGCATTCGGGCTGCGGGAATTCCTTATACAATTCCTTGATAACCGCTCGTGCGCGCCGCTTGCGTGCGGTAGCCGATTCGCTTTCGTAGAACTTCCGGGAGGCTGCGAACTTCTCAGACAATTTCCTGCATCAGTTCGTTTCGCGGCCGTGGGATAACGACTTTGTTGACGAGGAGTCCTTTCTGGCCAATGACTTCAGCGCCTGCGTCGACTGCCGACTGCACTGCGGCAACATCGCCCGTCATGGTCGCAAATGCCTTGCCGCCGAGGGCCATCGCCAGGCGGATCTCCAGCAGCGTCACATCGGCAGCCTTCACTGCGGCGTCCGCGCCTTCGATCAGCGATGCAACGCTGAAGGATTCGAGAATCCCCATCGACTCGAGCGTGCCGACTTGCGTTAGTCCTTTAATAGCAGGGAAGAGGCTCTCGTGGACATTGGGTATGACGAAGCTATCAATGAGGGACATTCTATCAATTTCAGAACCTGCCTCGACGCTCGACGTCACAGCAGCCACATCGCCGCCGACCATTACCATGTACTTCCCGGAGCAGATTGTGCGGGAAAGTATCAGCTCTGTATCTGCTGCTTTGAGCATAGTATCGGTAACATTGAACCCTGCTGCAATGCTCGATACTTCTATTAATCCGATTGAGTTTAATGCCATAAGTATTATCAGGCTGCCGGCGGCAGCCGCTCCAAATGATCAAGAATACGTATCAATAACTGCGTTTCCTCGGAAACTACCAACTGCCGCTGGAGCCGCCTCCGCCGAAACTGCCTCCGCCGCCCGAAAAGCTCGAAAAACCGCCGGATGAGAAACCGCCAGATCCCGAGGACCAGCCCGAAGTTGAGCCGATAAACAATCCGCCGCGTGAGCCGGACTTCATCTTCTTCTGCAGGTTCTTACCCCACTCGGATTTCCCGATCATGATCTTTAGGATCGGATACCCGACGATGTAGACGACAAACAGGCCGATTCCCAGTATGGGCGAGATATCGCTGAGGACGGCGCCCATCGCTGCATAGAACAGCGCGAGAAAGGCGTACAGAAACCATCCCATACATCCCGGGCTGAACAAGCCAAGCGCCGTAAAGATTGAAACCACACCGCCAAAGATCAGGATAAACAGAAAAACACCGAGCGGTTCCATCCCTGCATCTGCAGAGGAAGTATCGAGGTTGCCGTCTGCGGCTTGTACAATTGCAGATGCTCCGGCAACGATCCCGCCTTCGTAATCGCCGTCCTTGAAATGCGGGACTATGACGCTGTTGATGATGTACGACGTCGTAGCATCAGTCAGCGATGCCTCCAGTCCGTATCCTACTTCAATCCTCAGCTTGCGGTCGTCTTTTGATATGACAAGCAGCGCGCCGTTATCGACGTCCTTCTGTCCAAGCTTCCACGTTTCAGCGACCCGTATCGAATACTCTTCGATAGAGTAGCCTTCGAGGGACTGTATCGTGAGAATCGCAATCTGATTGGTTGTGGAATCCTCGTATGCGCTCAGTCGGGCTTCGAGGTCCTGTTCCACTGCGGTGGTGAGAAGGTCCGCGTTATCGTTCACGTGCCCGGATAGGTACGGAACCTCGGGCTGCGCCAGGAGGCTGCCAGATAGCGACAATACAATGAGACACGCTAGAGCTGTGATGAAGGTGTACCGTCTCATTTATCGCTCATCCGAAGCGAGTTGTCGAGTTCGTTGGTATCGTCGTCGCGAATTTCAACACCGCTTTTCTCCAGATGCGAACCACAGCGTTCGATTGCTTTAATCAGACCTTCGGCAGGTTGGTTGTTCTTCATTGCGTCGACGATCAGTGCGACGATGCCGTCCCATTCTTCCTGCTCCACTTTCGCATTGATTCCATTATCGCCCATGACGCGCACCCGGCGTTCGAATAGGGAGAGGAATATCAATATTCCGGTACGTTCGCGCGTGTTGAAGACCTCTTCAGCGAGGAAGGCCATCGATGCGCGCTCATCCACGCGCTGCTCCATGATTGTGCTTTGCAGCACCAACCGCCGGAGCGGCGTGACGAAAAACCCAGCTATCCAGCCGAGCCCAAATCCCAGGACCGTGTAGATAGCCGCTTCACCGATACCGAACGGCAGCCAGATATTCATCGCGATGTCAAGAATCGCCATCGTAAAGACGACGAGGAAGGCCGTCAGAAATCCCAGGCGCAACGGCGCCTCCGGATACTGATCGCTCTGTCCCACGACAAAGGGGACTATTTCGCCTGAAGTGGCTAGCTCGGCAGCCTTGACTGTTTCGGCAATACGTTGTTGATCCTCTTGAGAAAAGAGTTGCTCGGGGCGCATGTGTTACCCATTTGTGGATTTGGTGTCAAACATAAAGAGATAAGATAGAGAATTCGGTCGACAGGCTGCAACAGATGTTCCAGGGCGGTTTGGGAGGCTTGATTTCTCCGTCAATTCTCGTAGTTTTATACGATTGTAGTATATGTGGTTATCGCACATCTGGTTGAGAGAGATGTGCATCGCTCACGGGCAGTAGTTCTCCGTTTTATCACACGTACATCGCGTCTGTCTCACTCCTTTCCCTGGAGATCGGGTAGCTGCTGCATTTCATCGAAAACTTCAGGAGGTTCGCATGAAGTCCTTCATGACACGTCTCATGTTCGCATTCACTTTACTTGCTCTGTCTGCAACGGCGCAGACGCAGTTAACGGTTCAACTGGAAGGGGTAGTGACCGACAGCTTTCCAAAGGTTACAGCAAAGGTGACCACCAGGCTGAACGGCGCTCTCTATAAACAGTTGGATGAGACGAACGTGCGTGTATGGGAAAACGGTGTACGTCAGGAAAATGTGACTATCGAATGCAAAACAGGGACGAATAACTTCTCCCTTGCATTCCTCGTCGGAAACGGGCAGGGTTACTCCGATGGCGACGTGAACGGTGCAAAAGGCATTGCGGATCGAATGATCGACCTCTTTGAAGAAGGCATGGACTATGGATCGCCGACGGGTTACGCGCGCAACCAGGGCGACCCGGTGATCATCAGCGGTTTTAAGGAATTTACCTTCCAGATCAAACCGCAGCTCAATGTTATATCGCGTAACGATAAGCCGAACTCCCTGTACGATTTCCTTGTCGCAGCCGCCCAGGAAACGCTTGCCAATGCAAACGCTGTCGGCAATCAAGAGGCCGGGGTGGTGGTGTTCACGAATGGCTCCGACCAATCCAGCAGTCAGAATCAGACGCAGGCTGAGACGGCACTCCTCGGACTCGGCGTGAGAATCTTCATTGTTCCGGTCGGCAGCGGGCTTCAGAATGAGTCGTGGCTCCGCATGATTGCAGACAGTACAGGCGGAATCTTCTTCGAGAATACGCTCGATATCGAACAGCGCATCGTGAACGTGCTGCGGGGCACGCCGGATTATTGCGAAGTATCCTACGAGACCAAGAATCTCTGCCGCGATGGTGCGGAAAGGGATATCACAGTTCGCATCCGCATAAGCGATGATAGCGCGCAGGCCATGGGTACCTTCGCACCCTCTATCGATCCGGGAACCAACGCTGATGTCACTATCGCAGTGGACGACGTTACGGGCACATCCGGTACGCAGTTCGCAGTGCCAGTAACGCTGCAGACGGACGTCACCGGGCAGCCGCTCTACGCAGGGACGGTGTCGCTCTCCTACGACAAGACCAAGCTTACGCTCGATTCTGTGGGTGCGTTCACGGCCATGGCAAAGAACAATGTGTTCCAGGTGCAGCAGACCGCGCCGGGCGCCGATATCACGATCGCAGGTACCTCCATACTCAATGGAAGCGGAACGCTGTTCAATCTGTATTTCTCCGCACCTCCGGTGACGGCAGACGAAGACGTGACAGTCGAGCTATCTGCATTCGATTTGCAGGCAGGCTGTCTGAACATTACCCGCGAGAACGGTACGGTAACACTTGTGCCGCCGCAGGTGGAGCTCTCCATCACTGCGCCGAACTACCAGTTTGTCTGGGACGACAATACGCACTTGTACGATCCCCCTACGCATACTATTGAAGCCACAGTCATGAACGACGGCGACAAGGAAGCAACCGGCGTGACGGCAACCTTGACGCTCGTGCCGCAAGTGCAGTTGGCATCGGGCGCGTTGACTGTCGATGTCGAGCCGTCGGATTTGGCACCAGGTGAATCCGGTACCGCCCAATGGATAGTGAAAGCAGTACCGCAGTCGCAAAACCGCTCAGTGCGTCCCGAAATCTCAGCAACGAGCAACGAGGGCGGAGACGATAACAGTACAGTCTTGATTACCATCAGCGAGGCGAGTTCTGCAGTCGCGTTTACATGCGATGTGGAGGATGTCACGGTTGATGGCGGCGCGCATACACCCGATCCGGTGAATGCCACCGCAACCATGACGGGCGCCGGCGCAAACGGCGGACCGAACGGCGAAGTCGAACTCGTCTTGCCGGCGGGCATTACTCTTGCAGCAGGCAGCCTCGTTGAGGCCTTTCCTGCAACCAGTCTCGGCGGAATTGAAACGCTGACATGGTCGCTGCAGTACCCATCGCTTGAGACGACGGAGCAATACGAGCTTACCTTCATCATCCGTGGACCGGAGATTGCCACCGATACATGCAAATCCATTCTGACCGTTCCTGGATTGACTCCGCCCTCACTTACAAGCACTTGCCTTGATGCTCCCGAGCTTATCGACTATTCTGCCGGGTACTGGCAGGATAATCCGTTCACGGTCAGTACTGAAATCGAGAATACAGGCACCACGGAAATTACAGACATCGTTGCCACACTGAGCGTAACGAGCGAGTTGATTCTTCTCTCGCCGGCAGCTCCGCCGCTGAACGATACACTTCAGCCGGGCGAGACTGCGACCTTGAACTGGACGGTCAGTGTCGATACCACCATCTGCGATCCAGCACTTGGCATCTACGATCTCGAAGTGACCGTCAATGGAAACAGCTTGTTTACCTGCAGCGACAGCACATCCATTCTCAGCGCTGCAAACGAAGACCCCGTCCTTATGGCTATCAGCCCGACGGAATTCGAAATTATGCTGAAGCAGGGCGCAACGCAGGTCTTCGAGGTAGATGTCACCGATGAGGATATGCCGAATCTGGCGAGGATGGACTTCAACTGGATGGTGGACGGCAGCCCCGTCACAGGCACGACGAGCTACAACTACACCGCATCCGGCACAACGTCTCAAACTGTCACTCTGGTAGTAACCGACCGATGCGGCAAGGCGGCTACGCTGACATGGACGGTGAATATCGACACATCAACATCCGTGAACGATTGGCTGGATGCCGCGGCATTGGGATATGAAATCCTCGGCAATTACCCGAACCCATTCAATCCCGGCACGGTGCTGGAGTACAGAGTACCGGACGGCGAACACCGCGTCGCGTTGGAGCTGTATGACAGCAACGGACGGTTTATCCGGACGTTAATCGACGACGACAAGCTTGGCGGTATGCATTCCTATCAGCTTGATATGAATGGTATGCCGAGCGGAACATATTACGTTCGCCTGCGCAGCGGCAGGGCAATAACATTGCACAAAGTGTCGCTGGTGCGGTAGACTACAATCAGCATTCACCATTTGCATCCGGGTTGATTGTATCAGCCCGGATGTTTTGTACATATGAAACCATATCTGCTTCCGATACTGCTTCTTTTGGGTATGTCAGCGGCTGCGCAGGAGTTCGGCCGTACTGATACCACGCTCGATGTCCTGCACTACGATATCCAGGTGCATCCAGATCTTCACACCCAGCGACTGGACGGCAGTGTGAAGATTACCTTTACCGCCAACGGCGCAACGTTGGATGAACTCACGCTCGATGCAGTCGGAATCACGGTCGATACCGTTGTGAGCAGCTCCGGGGGGGTGCTTCAGTGGGAGAAGGACAGCACGAAGCTCAGGATACAACTGCCTGAGCCGCTTGCTGCCGGCGAGGAAACCGCGGTATCGATTCACTATCAGTGCAGTCCGAAGAAAGGCCTGTATTTCGTTGCGCCTAACGCGACCTACCCCGACGATCCGCTCCAATGCTGGACGCAAGGCCAGTTCGATAACACGCGGCATTGGCTGCCTTCGCACGATGTGCCGTTCGATAAGGCAACGGCTGAAATCAGGATCAAGGCGAAGGACGAATTCAAGGTCGTCAGCATCGGCAGTCTTGTGGATGTTGCTCTGGAGCGGCGCATAACCGAGGATGCGTTTAATCGGGATAACCCTCTCGATACCGTTATCTACGGTACATACAGGTGGGTGCAGGATAAACCGGTAAGCCCGTACCTGTTCGCATTCGCAATCGGGCGTTTCCAGGATTTAAACCTTGGGAATGTCTCCCGCTTTCCCCTGCGTGCGTATGCGGATACGAGCATCCCGGCAGCCCATCTGCGGAAGAGCTTCGAGCCGACAGGCCGCATGCTGACCTTCTTCCAGGACTATATCGGATACCGGTATCCGTGGGAAAAGTACGATCAGATTACCGTAAGCCGGTTCGTCCACAGCGGGATGGAGAACGTCTCGGCGACGATCCTGGCCGACCATCGCACGAATCTGGACGACCGGGCAAGGCTGAACTACTCTTGCGAATACCTCGTCGCCCACGAGCTTGTCCACCAATGGTGGGGCGATCTCGTCACCTGCCGGGACTGGGAACACCTGTGGATAAATGAGGGATTGACAACGTACTTCCAGCAGCTCTGGGCGCGGCATGCACACGGGGAAGAAGAAGCGGAATGGCATCGATACCAGGGAATAGAGCGCGTACTCGCTTACCTCGACGGCGAGGACCCCGACCCGGTCGTTGTACAGCGTCAATACGCCACCGAGAATGTGTACACGAAGGCGGCCGCTGTCATGCACATGCTGCATGAGATGCTCGGAGAGGACACGTTCCGAACGGCAATGCGGGACCTTGCGCGGGATTTCGAATACGCTGCTATTAATACAGAACAAATCCGGAGGCACTTCGAGCAGTATGCGGGAGAACCGCTGGACTGGTTTTTCCATCAGTGGCTATACCGCGCCGACTACCCGAAGATCAACGTACGCTGGAAGTGGGACGAACAGGCACGCGCGATTACTGTGGCGGCGGAGCAGGAAATCAACACCGGTGTCGGCTCCATGTACCAATTGCCCCTGAGCCTTAGTATCGGCACCGAATCAGCCGAGCTTGACACAACGGTTTGGCTCGAACATCGCCAGCACGAGCTCACAGTGCCGCTCCTGGCAGCTCCCCGGTATGTTGCCGTGCGCCGGGATTTCCCGGGTTCGGTTACGGTGGAGCAGTCGCCCCAAGCGGCATACGCAATGCTATCGGATGCCTCATTCATAGGTGCAAAGCTGGATGCCTTGAAAGCGCTGAAACAGTCCGGCATCGACAGGCAGGTGATGGAGAGCATTGGGAAAGCAGCAAGTACGGATGGCTTCTACGCTGTACGGCGCCGGGCTGCGAATGTGCTGGCCGATATCGCGCCGGACACTGTCACCTATGCCGGTGAGCTGAGAGCGCTACTCCTTACCCTCACCGGGGACGACGATGCAGTTGTCAGAGCGCATGGGTACAATGGGCTGTCCCGGTTCAAGGATCGGGAACTGGCTCCGGTCTTCCGCGGGGGGCTTCAGGATTCCAGTTATCATGTTGAAGCCTCAGCCCTAAACGGGCTGTTGGCGGTGGACACCACAGGTATGCGCGACTTGCTACTGCCTCGCCTTCGCACTTCAACGTATCTCTCTATAGTAGAGACATCGGCATTGGACTGGGTGGGGAAGTATCAGATCGAGGCACTTGCCGGCGAGGCAGTCCGCTTGGCCAAACCGGGTCCCCCTCTGCTTCTTCGCCGCAAGGCGCTCGAGACCCTGTTCCTGCTACGGTACCCACCCGAAGAGCTTGCCGGGCTGCTCATTGCACAACTCGGCGAACCGGTGCCGGATGCGAAAATCCTGGCTGCCTCTGCCCTTATCGCACTCGATCCGAAGAATGGCAAAGAGTTCGTCCGAAAGAAACTGGAAAATACGCACGACCCACGCATCCTCGAGTACCTGAAAACGATCGAATAAGGGCTGTTTTCAGGCTAAACTCCGTGTAAATAAGGGCATGGTTCGAACGATGTTTGCGGTGGTATTCAGATGCCTCGAAGCAATGAACGCCCTGCTGTACAGGCTCATTGTAGGTACGTTTTCACAGCATTTATGAGTTGCGTACATTTGTAGGAATGTATCTCGTTTGATTTTCAGAAAGGCGGCTTCTATATTTACCGTCTGAACTAATTTTGATCCTTTTGGCATTCGTTATCCATCTATACGTTGGAGAATCTGTAAACCGTGAATAAGTATTTGTTTCGACTTTCGCTCATCGCCGGCTTTATCGTATTGTCGGTCTATTTCCTTCTTCCTACGTACTTCGACATCCAGCATCAGGATGAGTTGGAGAAACTCTCCGGTGCGGACAGCGTCCAGTATTATGAAGAGCATGAAGAAGGCATTACCGATGCCCGTGCGCAGCGCATTAAGCTCGGCCTCGATCTTCAAGGCGGAATGTATGTGACTCTCGAAGTCAACGTCGCCGAGATGCTCGAGAAAATGGCTAAGAACCGCGACGAGAAGCTTCGGGAGATCATCCGTGAGACCCGCGCAGAAGCGCAGGACACCGATGAGCCGTTTCTCGACATCTTCTCCCGGAAGTTTGAAGAGGATGGGACGCGCCTGAGCCGGTATTACGGCGATATACGCAACTCGAATGCCGAGGTCATGGAAATGCTTCGCGACGAGACGGCGAAGGCCGTTGAGCGTGCTGTCGAAGTCATCAACAACCGTATCAACCAGTACGGTGTTTCGGAAAGCTCGATCCAACGCTCCGGACCGCGGCGGGTTATCCTCGAATTGCCGGGCGTGAGTGATGAGCGCGAAGTGCGTGGACTTATCCAGGAAACAGCACAGCTTGAGTTCAAGCTGTTAGCTGACCCGGAGGTTTTCCAGCGCAAACTTGAAGAACTCGATAAGTATCTGCTGCGCCAGCGCCGCATGGATACGGGAGTGGATTCCCTGCTGACCGGCAACATCGCCGTCGATACGAACGAGACCGCTGTCGATAACACCACTCTCGACCCGACGGCAGGCGAGGAGATCGCCGCCACGGATTCCGCTGAGAAGTATCAGGACTCTATCCGGCAGGCAAATATGACCGACGAAGAGCGTTTGGCGGAGTTCCAGGAGGAACACCCGTTCCAGGCGCTGTTTGTCTTTAGTCAGCAGGGCATGTTTGCGACCGAAGAGAATAGAGACCGTATCAACCGTTTGCTCAACGATCCGAATGTCGAGGACATTCTCGGCGATAGACTTTCTCTCGCCTGGGGCAATGACCCGATCGATTCGGAAGGCGAGTATTTCTACCCGATCTATGCGCTGAAAGGTATCCCTGAGCTGACCGGCGAGGTTATTACAAACGCCCGCGCTCAGATGGATCCGAACGGCATGGGTGCCGTTGTCTCCATGCAGATGGATACAGAAGGCTCCCGCGAATGGGCGCGCGTTACGGGTGCGAACGTCAACAAGCAGATTGCCATCGTGCTCGATCATGTTGTCTTTTCCGCACCGGTCGTTCAGCAGAAGATTATCGGCGGAAACTCGCAGATTTCCGGAATGGAAGATCTGGACGAAGCCCGCCTCATCGAAATCGTGCTGAAGGCAGGTGCACTGCCGGCGCCGGTCGAAATCATTGAAGAGCGTACAGTCGGTCCGTCCCTTGGTGAAGATTCGATCCAGAAAGGAATGTATTCCTTCCTGGTTGGTCTTGGGCTCGTCTTGCTCTTCATGCTCGTCTGGTATAACACAGCCGGTATCGCAGCCGATATGGCGGTGATATTCAATATCATCTTCATCCTCGGAATATTGGCCGGATTCCAGGCAACACTGACCTTGCCGGGTATCGCCGGTCTCCTTCTGACCGTGGGTATGGCGGTGGATGCGAACGTTCTCATTAACGAGCGCGTCCGCGAAGAATACGGTCTTGGAAAAACACTTCGGGCCGCAATCGATGCCGGGTACGCACGAGCGTTTCCTGCCATCATCGACTCGAACATTACAACGCTGATAACCTGTATCATCCTGTACCAATTCGGGTCGGGACCTGTGAAGGGCTTCGCACTTACGCTGATGATCGGTATCGTGTGCTCGCTCTTCACTGCAATCGTCATGACACGTGTCTTCTTCGAGGTGTCAGTCGACAACAAGCCGGAATTCATCAAATTCGGCTAAACGACCCAAAACCCGATTCGAATAACAAATAGCTAGAGATATTACAGTCGTATGCGCATCCTAGAAAACCTGAACATTGATTTCATGAGCAAGCGGAAGCTGTTTTACATTGTTTCGCTTGTCATTATCGGAGCAGGAATTGTTTCCGTTGCTGTGCGAGGAGTCGCACTTGGCCTCGACTTCAAAGGAGGTACGGAGGTCGTCGTTCGATTGCCCCATGCGATGGAACTCACCGAGTTACGTGCATTAATGGATGATGCTAATCTCGGTAGCTTCGTCATTAAATCCTTCGGTACCGACACCGATTACATTATCCGCACAGAACAAAAAGGCGAAGGCGCCAGTATTTCCGACGGAATCAAGGATTATCTCGCCTCGCATGTTGATGGAGAACTTGAGATCCTCCAGGAAAATCGCGTCGAGGCGAAGATCGGTAACGAAATCCGCCGGGACGCTATCATCGCGATATTCTTCGCGCTGCTGGGTATCCTTGCATACATCAGCTTCCGCTTCAAGGTGATCTTTGCGGCAGGCGCGGTAGCGGCACTGTTCCACGATGTGCTTATCGCGTTCGGTTTGGTTTCCATCTTCAACGGAATCCTGCCTGGATTGAACCTGGAATTTGACCAGGCGATGGTCGCAGCATTCTTGACGATTGTCGGTTACTCTATCAACGATACGGTGGTCGTCTTCGACAGGATTCGCGAAAATCTGAAGATTTCGAAGACAGGCGTCTTCGGTGAAATCCTCAATAAGAGCATCAACGATACGTTAAGCCGTACGGTCTTGACCTCTTCGACCACAATGGTCGCGATGTTGGCACTGCTGCTATTCGGCGGCGAACCGACGAGAGGCTTTGCGTTTGCGCTTTGCATCGGCGTTATTACTGGGACGTATTCCAGTATTTTCGTGGCAAGTGCATTAACGCAGGATTGGGTTATTGCCCGGAAGGCAAAAATCACCTTCTAATTTCTCCCGCAATCAAACGTGCGGAGCGAGTATGAAAATTCAGACGAAAGAACAGAACGGTATCGTAATCATATCGCTCGAAGGCGCAATGCTCGGGAGCGGCGAAGCACTGCCTTTGAACGAGGCTTTGCATAGTATGCTGGATAGCGGCCTGAACCGGGCCGTTATCGATCTCTCCGGTGTGACGTTTATCAATAGCTCCGGTTTGGGGATGCTGATAAAGGGAATGACGACGCTGCGCGATGCAGGCGGCGATCTCAAAATTTCAGGAGCGAACGAGAAGGTCCTCAACGTATTCCAGATCACGAAACTCGATAGCGTCCTCGATCAATACCCGAATGTCGATGATGCGCTGAGCGCATTATCGGCCTAACCAATTGCAGGGTACCGCGCCCGGTACCCTCTTCAGGATCCCGCAAGTA
>PABJ01000077.1 GCA_002699105.1 Ectothiorhodospiraceae bacterium
TTGCGTCTATTTGGTTCATGCGGTACCTTCTTAGAAATCAAGAGGTTAGAATGTCCATGCTCCACCGGCCGAATGCGTTGATTGTTGCCCTATCCATTGTATTGGTGCTGAGTATTGTCTCCTGCGGAGAAGATGATGATGCAGTAGATTATACACAAGTGGATGCGATAATTACCTACAAACCGCTTATTCCCACGACGGGCAGCAATATATTATTCACCTCAACGTATCCAGGGGTCACATATAAGGGAGTACGTTTCGTTCATTACTGGATGCCAGACAGTACATCTGACTGGCATATATATTCTGACCTACCTGGTGCTTTTGGCTCTAGCTTTGAGTATTCATACGAATTACCCGGACATTATAAGATGAGATATGCTGTTACCGCAGGTTCTGGAACATATGCGTATGGCGAAGTCTCGTTCTATGTCTACGAACAGTACACCGGCCTTTTTATCGCACCATCGGAGTCGTTCTCCCGGGCAGAACGAGAGACGCAGTTTGTCGTTGGTTACTCACGTCCTAAGCCGGTAAACCATGCCCTCCGCTGGGACTTCGGAGACGGCAGCGCGACCGAAGAACGCATTGCTGATAGCACCATAACGCATTACTACACATCCCCAGGTACGTACAACGTCCAGTGCATCCTCCTTAATCGCGATACCGGTGAGGCGGTAGATACGGCGCATGCCGTTGCAAACGTGGAGTAGCGGTCCAGCGGGGCGGCATGCGTATAGACGAATATTTCCCAGAAGTAGATTCTGGGCCTCGGCAATGTACCCGGGGACATTGCCAAGGCCGCTGTGATGAAATAAACGTAAATTCATTTCTATAAACATATCGCCCCTACGGGGCTGATAACATATGACATATCGCGTAATATATTGTATAATAATTCTAAATTGCTACAATGTGTCTCTGGCGCAAGAAGCCAGTCCTGTTGAGGATTCGTCGGCATATGCACATATATACCGCCGTCCCGGGACAAACCTTCTTTTGTTCTCTCCAACTGCTCGAATACCCCGGCAAGCATCAATTACTGCCCATGCTTACACCCGCATACCACAAGGCGCAGTTGTTACAAAGAGTGCGATGCTGTCCATTATTCTTATGAATAAGTATATGTTGGACATCGGAATGCTCGATGTTCAAAACACTGATATTAATTCTAGGCTTGCTGCTGGAACAAGCGTGAATACCACTAGCAGAGATGGCTTTGATGTGATGCTCTCGCTTAATCTATACCCCAATTCAGAGAGTTCAGTGCCTCAGAGTATATTCTCTACTTATAGAAATAAGTATATTTATGGAGTATCCTGTATTATGACTGAGACATGGGATTTCGGAAGCATTACCTTTGGTGGCGGACTCGCTTCGTCAGGCTTAATCGTGCAATTTGGACTAGAGATTTACCCAATAGAAGAAGTAAGTCTGATTGGAGACCTTAGATGGATAGGTCTTTGTCCGAGTAGCCTCGGTAGGTGTGGTCCAGAACCTGTGATAGGAACATTTGCTGGCGGTTTTCGTATTTACCCATTCGATTTCATTTCCATCGATGCCAGTATTGGACCATACTCTATTATAGATGGCACAACAACCTATTCGGTAGGCATGAACTATCGGTATTAGCGACTGCAACACTACTGTAGCGAATACTGTTGGCGTGATCGAGAGTTGCAACTCCCTCAATGAGTAGCTCACTTCTACAACCCCATAAGGATAATACGCCACTTAGGAACAGAATCCACCCCCCCCCCGCCCACGAAACCTCTTCTTGCGCTTGCGCGTTGTATTTTGTAGCTTGCAACTTGAATTAGGATAGTAATTACCGTAATTGAAACCGTTTCACATCCATACCGCCCGCGTCCTCTTAGCGCTGTACACCGTCTTCTGCACGGTCACAAGCGTGGAGGCCCGCGTTTGCCTTGATGCTTCCGGCGAAGGATTCATGGAATCCTGCCAGTCGGTATGTTGCACAACCCCCGCAGCCGATATGCATTGCGAAGATGAAGGCTCCTGCGCCGAAGTGGAACGCGAAGAACACGGTCACTGCGCCGCACCGAGCGCACCTCATATCCAGGCAGCGTGCACCGTAGGTCCGGCCTGCGGCATGCAGCACACGACGTGTTCCGCCTGCACGGATGTGAACCTACATTTCAGTAAGCCTGCCGATCAGACCCTGACCAAGACGAAGCCGAACACCGATAAGGCAGATGTGCTTGCCGTCACGTTCGAGTCAACCGCCGAAAGGGTCGCCCTCCCGCGCAGCAATCCAATTGTGCAGCCCTTTGCATACTCCCTCCCCGCCGCCGATATCGTGAGCGCGGCCGTCCTTCTGAATTAATACCGTACAACATCCCGCGATGAGATTATCCGCCGGTACGTACCGGCAGGGCGCATTCCGCCCGATCTCCGTACTCCGAGATTTGTACAATTAATCAGAAACGACATCACAATGAGAACAATATTACTCTCGCTCCTTATCGGAGCGTTAACCGCGACGGCAGCATTTGCCCAGGGCGAACTCCGCGATGGACACGTCTTCGAGATCGTTGACGGCGATACCGTAGCACTCGTCGGGGCTCACGTATTCTGGATCGGCGATCACGAGCACGGCCGGATGACGGATGAAGCCGGCTACTTTCAGCTTCATATGCCTGACGGGGATGAACGCAGGCTCGTCGCCAGCTATGTCGGCTATGAGCCTGATACGCTCGTACCGCCGGCCGAACAAACCCATATCGATTTTTATCTTGAAGGTATCCGCGAAATCGGCGAGGTCGTCGTTGAAGCCGAGGCCTCCTCAAGCTTTATCTCCAAGGAACACGACTTGAAGACCGAGGTCGTCACCGAACTGGAACTCCAGCGCGCAGCATGCTGCGATCTAGCTGGGTGTTTTTCGCGTACCACAGGCGTCGATAACGAGGCCGCAGACGTCATTACCGATACCAAGCAGTTGAAGATGCTCAGTGTAGACGGTGTGTACACGCAGGTCCTTATCGATAATATCCCGTGGATGACGAACGGACTTAATACCCGCTTTGCCGTTAGCCATATACCGGGCACGCAGCTTGATAAGATCGCGGTATCGAAAGGGCTCGGTTCGGTCCTGCAGGGCTACGAATCCATCTCGGGACAGGTCAACGCCATACTGAAGGATGCGGAAGCAGACAACCTCGCGATGTTCAATATGTTCGCGAATTCCTTCCGCGAATCGCAGTACAACCTGAACGCCGTCCAGAAGGTCGGCGATTGGAACGCCATCCTCACTGCACACAGCACGCAGGAAGCAGGGAAGGTGGACGGCGACGGCGATTCATTCCTCGATGTTCCGCTCGTAACGCGCTATATGATCTACAACAAATGGAAATACGAAAGCAGCGAGAATGAGACCGAGAGCTACACGGCAGTCAAATTCCTTGACGAGCAGCGCGAAGGCGGCCAGGGAGGGTTCAGCAGCGAACGTGACCGCGGCACTGTGAACGCCTACGGGCAATCCCTCAATACGCGGCGCTTCGATGCCTACCATAAAACAAGCATCGACCTCGGTGATGAGAGCTCATTGGAATTCCTTGCCTCGGCAAGCACCCACACGATGGATTCCTACTTCGGGACGACCGAATACATCGCCGATCAGCAAAGCGTCTATGGCGATGTGCGCTACCGCTTCATCACCAGCGAAGTAAATCAGATTACTGTGGGGACAGGCTACCGCTATCTGGGACTGAACGAGGACATCTCATTCCTTCAGAATCCGCACGCAAAAACCTACGACGGTATGTACGAGACGGATGAGTCGATCATCGGTGTGTTCGCCGAGAACAAGCACTACTTCTTCGACGATGCCTTGCTCTTCACTGTGGGTCTGCGAACCGACTACCACAATAAGTACGATCTCCTCGTGACCCCGCGCGTATTAGCGAAATACGTCTTTGACGATTTCACCACGCTCCGCGCTTCGGCAGGGATGGGGTACCGTTCGCCGCATATTTTCAGCGAGCAGTTCTATCTCATGGCCTCCTGGCGAGATATCGAGATCGACCCAGCGATGGATATTGAGGAGGCATTCAATTACGGAGTGAACTTCACCCATCAGTTCGATGCGTTTGCCGTGCCAATGACCTTCGGGCTGGACCTCTACCGGACAGAATTCACGAACCAGATTCGTGCAGACTACGACGCCGACCCGAGCAAGATTCTCTTCACGAACCTCGACGGCAGATCGATCTCCAACAGCGTGATAGTGGAGGTCAGCGCCGACCCGATGCCGGGACTCGACCTCAAATCTTCGTACACGTTCTCGGATGTATACGAAGAAAACGGCGACAAACGCGACTATATAGAATTCGTGCCGAAACACAAGGTGCTCGGCACTGTTTCATATGAATTCGTGGAAGGCTGGCGCGCGGACGGTTCGGTGGAGTGGATGGGATCGCAAATCCTTCCCAACACCGAGGCATACCCAGAGCAATTCCAGATACCGCACGCATCAGAGAACTTTACCATGCTTGGTTTCCAGCTTACGCGAACATGGGAATTCTTCGATACCTACGCAGGAGTCGAGAACATTCTCGATCACCGGCAGGAAAACCCGATCCTGAACGCGCAGAATCCGTTCGAGCGGTACTTCGAACCGACCTTCGTTTGGGGTAACGTCAAAGGCCGGGAGTTCTATGCCGGGATCCGCTGGCGAATAGGAACTCTCTAAACGCTCTACAGCATCACCGCCCCCGCATCCGGGGGCGGTACTATTTGATTCGGAGAGCCAGTGGATACAGCTCAGGCTGTGGCATACGTGCAGTAGAGGGAGTATCTTCTATGCACGCAATAAAAAATGCCCGCGAACAGAGCCTCCTTACGGAGGGCATTCGCGGGCTCGCTTCGCTGGTGATAACGAACGGGATCTACAGTTCCTTCACACGTCTCTCGCGGATCGTCCGGATTTCGCGGGCGCCGTCTGTATCCATCTGTTCGTGAATCTCTATCTCATCCTCGCGTTCATCGCGCAGATCCTTTTGCCGTTCGATTTCAATACGAATCGATTGTTCCAGCTCTTCTTTTAGTTCGTTCATCTCCTCGGCCTGCTCCCCCAGCGATTCCTTCAGCGTGCGGATGTGGACGCGCGCATCGCCAACGCGTTCGAGCAGTTTGTCTACGTCGATATCAATATCGACATCGCCGGGTCCCATAAAGCGGAAATCTTCCCCGTCGAATTCTGCGCCCATATCGCCGAAGAGCATCATGTGCCGTTCGCCGTTCGCACCGATATCCTCGCGCACCTTGGCGTTCAGCGTCTTCCGCTGGCCCTTGCGAATGACGTCGATCTTCAGCTCCTCGCCTTCCTTCATGCCGCTCAATGCGCTCTCGATATCGTGACGGTCCTCAACCGTTTCCAGATTAATCTTGACGATAACATCGCCGGCCTGCAAGCCTGCCTGCTTTGCGGGGCTGTCTTCGTAATCCATAACCTTTTTCACAAGAACGCCCTTGCCGTTCGGCGCCTGGAAGTACTCGCCAAGTTCTTTGTTCAGTGTTTCCACCTGGACTCCAAGCTTCGGTCCGCGCTGGGCGTTAAAGCGGAGGGCCTTGCGGTACATTTTCGGTGCATGAGGTGCACGGGGAGCGCGCGGTACGCGGCTCATATGAAAAGTCTTGTCCGGCCTTGTGCCAAGCTCCACATCTATTTGGCGTTCGTTTCCATCCCGGTCGATAGTCAAGGCAACCTTCTCGCCGGGTTTCATCTCGCCTAATTTCGATGTGAGATCTTTCGTTGTCTTGATTTCTGTGCCGTCGATGGCGGTGATGAGGTCTCCTTTTTCCAGGCCTGCTTCTTCAGCCGGGCTGTCGTCGATGACGCGGTCTACGATGGCGCCCTCGCTGGACTCCACAGGTTCCTCGCCGTCTTTCACGGTGTATTTGGTAACGGATTTCAGGTACACTCCAAGCCACGCTTTGGCGTCGTCGTCCTTTTCAATGACAACAACCTTATCGTCTGTATCCTGTGCAACTCCCGCTCTGAACGGAAATGCTGCAATGAGCGCTGCAAAAAGAAGTATGGGAATGGATTTCATGCATTCCTCCAATTCTATAATTGAGAGTAGTGTTTTTATGTCCGTTTAGACGGCATGTATTGCATAATGTTCCACGGAGCGGTCAGTGCAGATACGCAGGGGCAGTACTTCTTCGTATATTCATCTCATTCCCACAAACGTAAGCCCTCATGAGAGCCTATACACAGAGCTGGCACAGCCCGCATACGGGCAGGCAGATGGAATTCCGGCATTTCGGAGACCGTGGCGCACCGGTACTTGTCTTCCCGACTACATCAGGCGATCACAACGAATTTGCCGATCGGGGGATGATTCATATCCTGGCGGATAAGATCGAGCGAGGGCATATCCAGGTACTGTGCATCAACAGCCTGCATTGGGAGGGATGGTACAACGATGGCTGCGAACCCCACCGGAAGGTCGAGATCGCTGTGGCTTTCGAAGACTACCTTGTGCATGAGTTTTTTCCGTATCTGCGGCATGCAACCGGCATGGACTCTGTGATAGCGTTCGGCATCAGCTTCGGTGCCTACCAGGCTGCAAACTTCGCGCTGAAACATCCCGACCTTGTGCATAGACTGTTGGCAGTGTATGGCTCGTTCGATATCAAGGGGCTGCTGCACGGCCACTATGACGAGCTTTGCTATTTCAATAATCCCGTGGACTATCTCCCGAACATGAACGATCCGTGGTTTCTTGAACGCTACAGGCAAATGGATATCACTCTCATTACCAGCGATTCCGATCTCTGCCTGCAGCGGAATATGGACTTTTCCCACTTGCTGAACACCAAAGGCGTAGAACACAACTTCTACAGGTGGAGCGCAGATTTTCCACACGAATGGCCCTCCTGGCAGCATATTGTCCCGCACTACTTATGAACGCAGGTCGTTCGCAACCGGTTTTCATTCGCGTGCATGGTTTCGTAATTTGTTCTTTCTGACCGACCATAGCGGAGTAATAGGATGAATAAGCTCACGATTCAAGACGTAGACTTGAAGGACAGGCGTGTGCTTGTCCGCGTAGATTTTAACGTACCTCTCGATGATAGCGGTAACGTCACCGACGATACGCGCATTGCCGCATCGCTTCCTACGATACAGGAACTCCTGAAGAAACACGCCGGAGTCATCCTGATGAGCCATTTGGGGCGACCGAAGGGCAAAGCAAAGCCCGAACTCAGTCTTCATCCAGTCGCCAAAAGGCTTTCGGAGTTGCTGGGGCAGCCTGTAAAGTTCGCAGGAGACTGTATCGGCGCAGATGTGGAGCAGTTAGCCAGGAATCTCCAGAACGGCGAGGTGCTGCTTCTCGAGAACCTTCGTTTTCATGCCGAAGAAGAGGCGAACGATGCCGACTTCGCAAAGAAGCTCGCCTCCCTCGGCGAAGCCTACGTTAACGATGCTTTCGGGTCTGCCCACCGCGCTCATGCAAGTACCGCAGGAGTAACGGAGCATCTTTCTCCCTGCGTGGCGGGTTTCCTGATGGAAAAAGAGTTAGATTACCTGAATCGCGCAACCGCGAACCCGGAACATCCGTACACGGCAATACTCGGCGGCGCGAAGATAAGCGGTAAGATCGACGTGATCCAGAACTTGATGGATAAGGTCGATAACCTGCTCATCGGCGGAGGAATGACATACACATTCCTGAAAGCCAAAGGTTACGAAATCGGTACATCGCTGCTGGAAGAGGATAAAATAGACCTTGCGAAGTCCCTCCTCGATGAGGCCGGACGCAAAGGGAAGAACCTCATGCTCCCTGTCGATAACATCGCCGCGAAGGAGTTCAGCAACGAAGCCGAACGCAGCACAGTTGCGTCCGACGCCATTCCCGGCGATGTGATGGGCATGGATATCGGGCCGAAAACAGTGAAAGCATACGAAGACGTTGTCAAGAAATCGAAAACGGTCGTCTGGAACGGCCCGATGGGCGTCTTCGAAATGCCGAACTTTGCCGCCGGGACGAAAGCCATCGCGCGGGCGCTTGCAGATGCGACCAAGACTGGCGCCGTCACCATCATCGGCGGCGGAGATTCAGCAGCAGCGATTGCCAAGGCCGGCCTTGAAGATGCCGTCTCGCACGTATCCACTGGAGGCGGTGCGTCGCTGGAGTTTTTAGAAGGTAAAACCTTGCCGGGTGTCGCCGCTCTCGACGACAAGTAAAGAGGAACGTTCCCCCGGCAGGGCATGTTCAGCATTAGAAGAAAACATGAGTGCATACCGTACATACGATCCAGGGGAATACAGACTTCAACTCGGAGGCTTTAATTACTTCCCACCCGTCATTAAGTGGATTATCATCGCCAATGTGGCGGTGTTCATCCTCCAGACCGTAGCGGATGCAGGTTTCTCGTTTGCCGGGATACCGCTCCGCGAAGTACTGCTGAAGTATTTCTACCTCTGGCCATTCCCGAACCCCGCACCCGGCCGCTTTGCCGACTTCCAGGTATGGCAGCTCGTATCCTATATGTTCATGCATAACGGGGTGTGGCACATCTTCTTTAATATGCTGCTGCTGTGGATGTTCGGTATCGAGGTGGAATCCACGCTCGGTTCAAAGAACTTTGCGTTCTTCTATTTCACTGCGGGGATCGTTGCAGGCTTGGCGAATCTATTCATCGCACCGATGTTCAGTGCACCCGGCCCCACACTAGGAGCATCGGGCGGCGTATACGGGGTTCTGGTTGCATTCGCGATTCTGAATCCGAACCGGTATGTGTATATCTGGTTCCTTGTGCCCGTCAAAGCAAAGTATCTTATCACCGTGCTGATAGTGATGGAGCTGTTTAACGGGGTCTCCGCGCACGGCGGAAACATTGCGCATATCGCCCACCTTGGCGGCGCAGTCGTGGGCGCTATCTGGATATTACTCGACCGCCGGGGAGTTATCGATAAGTTTTTGAACGGCCTCAAGTCTCCCACAAAATCGACGTACACAAGTACGAGTACATCCTCCGGGGCGAGGGACGCGCAATTCTACGAAATGCCGCGTCCGAAACAAAAGGAGGAAGAATCGTCATCCGGCGACGGCGGCTACCAGGGAACGATCGACGAAATTCTCGATAAGATCAGCAAGCACGGCTACGGCACTCTGACAGAGCGCGAGAAGCGCATTTTGCTTGATGCAAGCAAGCGTATCTCGCCTGACGACGAATCCTAGAACGATTGGCAAGACTATAGAAA
>PABJ01000078.1 GCA_002699105.1 Ectothiorhodospiraceae bacterium
AAAGAAAAACAGAAGATAACCGTGCTGATTTGAAGTGTTACCTATGTATTGAAACACCTGTTACCTATGTGTGCAGTCTGTACATCCCCGTATCGACCCACGCCGCACCGCGGCGAACATCCCGCACCGTATACAAAAAGCCCGGCGCGTGCCGGGCCTTGTAGAAAACTACGTATGAGAAACAACACCATGCAGATCCCCCCCCGGGGCTGCACGTGCATCTGGAATCTATGCCAAAATCTCCATAATGTCAAGGCCAGCGGGGGCCTGGGGCACGGCTTTTTTTTCGCAGGCAGTACTCCGCCCATTCGACAGGCTCAGGGCATGCCTTCGGCTACGTTTCCACTCCTTCGGCTTCGCTCAGGACTCCGCCCATTCGACAGGCTCAGGGCATGCCTTCGGCTACGTTTCCCATTTCCCATTTCCACTTCTCTTCCGCCGCTGCGCAGGGGGACAAAGGTCAGAAGCTTGTCAAAACCTCCTCATTCCGGGCTTGCCCCGGAATCTCCACGCGCTCTGCGCGTACGGCGGGGCGCTCTTGCGCACCGGCATTTCATCCCAAAGCTTCCAACCGCGCAGACGCAGACGTATACAAAAAGCCCGGCATTTGCCGGGCCAAGTAGGATAACTACTGCGAAACAACACGCGCAGATCCCCCCCCGGGGCTGCACATGCATCTGGAAGCTATGCCAAAATCTCAATAATGTCAAGGCCAGCGCGGGCCTGGGGCACGGCTTTTTTCGCAGGCAGGACTCCGCCTTCGGCAATTTCCCCTTTCCCCTTTCCCATTTCCACTTCTCTTCCGCCCCTGCGCAGGGGGACAAAGGTCAGAAGCGCTTTCTAAAACACTGACGCTGGACCAATCTCATTACTATTTGCGTCTTCTCACTGACTGGCCATACCCTCCCGCCAGCCCAAATGTAGAAGCCGATCGATCCGCAAGCCGCCCGGCAATTTCCCATTTCCCATTTCCAATTTCTCACTTCCACTTTCCAATTTCCCCTTTCCCCTCTTTTTCTTATTTTCCCCTTTCCAATTTCCAATTTCCACTTTCTTCCCTATGTCTCTTTCTCTCAAGCCCACACACAAGCCTGTCAAGGACTACTACGCTGCGCTGGACGCCTTCGCGAAGCACGACATCACCCACGAAACCGCTGTCCGCAACGCCTTCCAGCAGCTGCTTACATATTGCTCGCGCAAGGTCGGATGGCAGTTTATCGAAGAACGCCAGTGGACCCCAAAGGGCACAAGCCGCACGCTATTTGTGGACGGCGTGATGGAGGACAAGTACAACCTGCCCCGCGCGTGGTGGGAAGCAAAGGACGAGCAGGACGACCTCGCCAAAGAGGCAAAAAAGAAATTCGAAATAGGCTATCCTGACGAGAATATCATTTTCCAGTCGCCCGCGCGCGCCATCCTCTATCAGAAAAAGCGCAAAATCCTGGACGAGGATATCACCAGCCCCAAGATGCTCGTTGAGGTGATCCACGAGCTATTTAACTACCGCGAGGACTGGGTCGTCGACTGGGAAACGGCGGCGGATGATTTCAAAGACCGCATCCCGCAGTACGCCGACGCCCTCATGAAGCTCATCGAGCGCGAACGCAAGGATAACACGCAGTTTATCGAGCGCTTCTCCGCGTTTGCCGACCTCTGCAAGGCCACTATCAACCCCAACCTGCGCGACGAAGCCATCGAGGAGATGCTGATCCAGCACATGCTCACCAAGCGCATCTTTACCTCGGTATTCAGCAATACCGCCTTCACGCGGCGCAACCCCGTTGCCCGCGAGATCACCGGCGTCGTGGATGCGCTGACATCCCGCAGCTTTAGCGAGGCCGAGTTCTTTGCCGACCTCGAGCGCTTCTATAAGGCCATCGAGCGCGGGGCCGAGAACATCAGCGAGTACGCCACCAAGCAGCACTTTTTAAATAACGTGTACGAGCGCTTCTTCCAGGGCTTCTCCGTGAAGGTGGCCGATACCCACGGCATTGTGTACACCCCCCAGCCCATTGTGGACTTCATGGTGCGCTCCGTGGACGAAATTCTGAAAAAGGAGTTCGGCAAGAAGGAAGGGCTCGGCGCAAAGGGCGTGCATATACTGGACCCCTTTGTAGGCACCGGTAACTTTATGATGCGCGTGATGCGCGAGATTCCCAAAACCATGCTGGAGTACAAGTACGCCCACGAGTTGCACTGCAACGAGGTGATGCTCCTGCCCTATTACATTGCCAGCATGAACATAGAACACGAGTACTACGAGCTTACCGGCAGCTACCGCCCGTTTGAAGGGATATGCCTGGTGGATACCTTCGAGCTTGATGAACCGACACAAGGGGTAACAGACGAATACTTGCCTGAAAATACGGAGCGTATTTTGAAGCAAAACCGGTCACCGATTTTCGTAGTGATCGGAAATCCACCGTATAACGCCTCTCAGGTGAATGAAAACGACAACAACAAGAATCGAAAATATCCAGTCGTTGATAATTCTGTTGCCAAGTCATACTCAAAAGCAAGCGCTGCAACAAATAAAAATGCGCTTTCCGATGTCTACGTGAAAGCATTTCGATGGGCTTCGAACCGAATAAAGAAAGCCGGACAAGGCGTTGTTGCCTTTGTAAGTAATAACAGCTTTATCAATGAAATAGCCTTTGATGGTATGCGCAAACAGTTAGTGAGTGATTTTAACTCGCTCTATATTCTCAATCTCCGGGGCAATGTGCGCAAAAACCCTAAAATTGCAGGCACAACCCACAATGTATTTGGGATCCAGGTAGGTGTAAGTATCAATCTCCTTGTAAAAGAGAAGAACAACACAAACTCAGGCAAGGTGTATTATGCCGACACAGATGAGTTTTGGAGAAAAGCAGAACGATACAGATTTCTCGGAAATGCGGGGCAATTGACCGGAGTTGAATGGCGAGAGCTTACGCCAGATAAAAAGGGAACGTGGCTGACGAGTGGATTGGAGGCTGGATATTCTCAGCTACCAATACTTGGCAGTTCAGAAGGGAAATCTGGCAATGTTAACTCTGTGATTTTCAGTAATTACGGAAGAGGAGTTGCTACTTGCCGCGATGCGTGGACATATAATTGCAGTAGTTCCAATCTCGAGCATAATGTAATAGAAACTATCGATATATATAATCATCAAACATTCAAGTGGTCCAGAGATACAGTTGATAGTAAACTTGATGAATATTACGTTTACGATGACACTAAAATAAGCTGGTCGGAAGGATTAAAGAATTTTCTGAAGCGTGGCATTTTTATTGACTTTGATACTAAGCAAATACGCCGCGCACTATACCGTCCATTCTTTAGTGAATATCTATACTTCGACAAGCACTTAAATGAACGTAGATATCAGTTACCCGCGGCTTTCCCTACTCACGAAAGTGATAATGTTAGCATCTGTGTTAGCGCTGTTGGCAATACCAAGCCTTTTCATTGCCTTATTACTAATGTCATTCCCGACCTCCATCTTACTGGCGACTCCCAATGCTTCCCCTTCTACACATATGATCCCGATGGGAGTAATCGCACGGAAAACATCACGGATTGGGCGCTGGGCGAATACCGGCGGCGGTACCCTTCGGCTGCGCTCAGGGCAGGTGGCGGGGAGGTGGAGAAATGGGATATCTTCTATTACATCTACGGCATCCTGCACAGCCCCGAATACCGCGAGAAATACGCCGCCAATCTCCGCCGCGAACTCCCGCGCATCCCGTACGTCAAATCCGCGGAAGATTTCTGGGCCTTCAGCGAAGCCGGCCGCCGGTTGGCATTCCTGCATCTGAATTATGATGTAACGGAGAAGAGCGAATTGATTGGAGCGCATCCCCTCCCGGTGGGAGGGGATAATAGGGGAGGGCGCAGTCCTTCCGAGATGAAATCCGTAGAAGAATCCCCCCGCCTCGACGCCGAAGATTCGGCGCGTCGAGCCGACCCCCTTGCCCGGTCCTTCGGACCTCAAGGGGGTGAAGTCATAGAAGAATACCCATTACAGCACATCGAAACACCAGACACGCCGCTGGACTGGCGCGTGGAGAAGATGCGCTGGAAGGATAAGAAAGAAAAAACGATCCTCGTCTATAACAACTTCCTGACGTTAGCAGGCATCCCGCCGGAAGCGCACCGCTATAAGCTCGGCAACCGCTCCGCCCTCGATTGGATCGTCGACCAGTACCGCGTCAAAACCGATAAGCGTTCCGGCATCACCAACGACCCCAACCGCCCCGACGACCCCCAGTACATCGTGCGATTGATAAAAAAAATCGTAACCGTGAGCCTGGAAACGATGAAGGTGGTGGATGGGTTGCCAATGTTGGATGTGGAGGAGTGAGGTGGGGGGCTTTAATCTGCTAAGCATCATACTGCTTGTTGACACAACAATTTACCTTTACGATTAAAACTACGAGAGCTAGAAAATGACAAAGTACCAACTTTCACTACTGATGAGCCATATTGTTGAGGAAGCCTCCCTTTATAGTTTATGGGAGAAAATGCCATTAATGTTTGAGCGTGGGAATTTCAAAGAGTTACGCGAAATAATCACGGAAGAGGTCTTTGATGCCATGGCTGTTCTTAGGCATCTCAAGAATGACAAGGAGTATAGGCTAATAATTGAAAACTCATCACTTGGAGCTGCATTCACTTCTGAAAATGTAAGTCAAATCATTTCAATGCTCAGGACAGCAAATGACTTCAGTGATGTGAAACGCAATTCTGAAGCATTTACTAGCTATAGAGTATTTATAGTAGCCATACAGTCCTTTATCCAGAATTATAAACTGTATCAGTTGGCATTTTATTCTCGGCTGGAAACTGACGATGACAGCTCACTAGATCTTACAATAGTAGACCGCGAAGAGTATGTTGATATAGCGCCAGTATCAAAGGTTTATGATGGTATATCGAAGATGTACAAAATTCTGGTCGCATTCTACGAACAAGGCGAAGAACCTCTGCGTATTTCCTCCATTGAGTCAGGATCCTCTGTCAACATAACCTTCAAAGGTATAGGAAAACCTTTCGAAGTGCTGGCACAATTTATTCAAAACATGCTTGACCGTTGGTCATACCGTAAAGAATTCAAGGCAATCAAAACAACTGAAGCGACGGCTATAATCAGGAAGGAATTTGAGAATATCCATGGATCATCTCTTCCCGATGGTGAGAAAGCTGCTATGATAAATGGCCTAAAGACTCAACTGGTTGAACTATACAATTACAACGTCTATTCGTCAGAATTTTACTACAACATTCAGCGCAAAGGAACAACAATACCACCATCAAAGTCTGAATTATTTTTACCTCCGACAGACTCAGAAGAGTCAAGCGATGCTAACAGTACCGTGTGACAGTTCGCTACCATGACACCAAAAACCCACACTAGAATAAATACAATCGTCATTCTACTTACTCTCGGTTTTACGGTCTATTCCTACCTACACCAAACAATGCGTGACGATAGAGAGTTATATAACTCTCGTCTGATTGAACACCGTCCAAGCATAAGCATTGTGAGCGATTCCATCTTACCTCCTGATTCATTATTCTCCGCCCGCTTGTTGTTTGAGACAGACGAAGAAAGGTACTTGCGCGATGTTGAAGAGAGTATCGTAAATGAAACACCCCTCCCTGATATTCGCACTTACCAAAAACCTGTCATACATGATGCATCCCTGCCAGTATCCATCGTCATACGCAATGAGTCAAGAAATGGTGCAAAGGCCAAGTTTATAAAGGGGTTCTTCACAACAAGCACTTCAAACAAAGCGATTCTCCGTAGAATCATACAAGAAGATAGGTATGAATTCCAAAGGGATAGCGGTGTGGTTAGGCTGGTAAATCCGTTTACACTAGATCCAGGTAAAACGGAAACGTTAGAGCATAACATCCCTTTATTCATAGAAGACACGCTCACAGCTATACATTGCTTGTTTTTCTACAGCAATGAAGTTGGGTGTCTATATGACACTTACTATATTCTTACGCTTAAAACCTTGCTCTACTACCCTGTACTCAGCAAAGAGCGCAAATCGAAAATGAACCCTTCTCAAGTACGACGAGAACTCACTGACAACATCCAACTCAGCTATGCGATCGACGGAAAATCCTACCAGCATACCTATAGCTACTCCTATGACGAGAGCAAGATTATTATGAGCTACCTTTTCCGGTAGCCCCCTCTTACGCCACCAGGGGCATTGTGTGATGAACTCGTAATATCGTAGAGTCTTCCCCTAAACGGACAACAAGCGTCGGAGGATGCGCCCTGGCGGATATGTAGAAGAATCGTCACCCCGCCAAGTTGTTATGGCCGTGAGCACATCTCAGGCCTGTCCTCGCGTAGGCGGGGAGATGCGCTCGCGGCCTGAGGTTTTATGGTGTTGCAATCCCGGTCCACTAATCCGGTCGCCCCTCCGGGGCTCGGGAAGAACGCGCTACGCGCGGCGGGGCATCCTCACGGGCGCACACCCTTCGGCTTAGCTCAGGAATCACTGTAGATTCTCATCTCTACTCATACTCTTCCCAGGCCTTTATCCCGAGCTCCTCCACTTTGTATCGGCGTATTGCCTTTATGAAGCGCTGAGCTACCTGCACGTTGGTTATGAGCGGGATGTTGAGATCCACGGCTTTACGGCGTATGAGGTAGTCGTTGTCTAACTCTTCTTTTAAGGTAGTTTTCGGGATGTTGATTACCAAATCGATTTTTCCGCTCTCGATGATGGAGAGGGTGGTCCCTCCTTCGTCCGGCTGCGCGGGGGATCGGCGGACAAGGGTTGCGTTGGGGTCCTTTTTGTCCAGAGTGTCCAACGTGTCCGAAGTGTCCAGAGTGGCAGTGGCGGTGCGGGCAGCGGCGGCGGCGGTGGTGCCTGCGCTTGCGGCGGCGGTGGTGCCTGCGCTTGCGGCGGCGGTGGTGCCTGCGCTTGCGGCGGCGGCGGGGAGGCCGGCGCGTTCTACGGGTGTGACGGGGATGCCGTTATCGGCATAAAAGGCTGCTGTGGCAGGTGTGCCGTAGAGCGTGAGGCCCTTGGCATGCAGCGTGCGCACTTCCTCGAGGAGCGCGGTTTTTTCCTTGAGTCCGCCGGTGCTGAGCAGCACGCCGCGCTCGGGCATGCGGAAGGTCGTGGCCAGGACGCTCTTGAGGAAGGCCTCGTGGAAATCGTCGCCGAGGCAGGCAACCTCGCCCGTGCTGCTCATCTCCACGCCGAGCACGGGGTCGGAGCCCTTGAGCCGGGTAAAGCTGAAGTGCGAGGCCTTGACGCCCACGTAATCGAGATCGAACGAGGACTTGCCGATCTCCTTGACCTTCTCGCCGAGCATCACGCGCGTGGCAATATCGATGAAGTTGATCTTGAGCACCTTGCTCACGAACGGGAAGCTGCGGGAGGCGCGCAGGTTGCACTCGATGACCTTGACCTCGTTATCCTTGGCAATGAACTGGATGTTGAACGGCCCGGTGATGTTCATGGCGCGGGCTATGCGCTTGGTGATACCCTTCACCTGTCGCATGGTCTCGAGGTAGGTGCGCTGCGGCGGCAGCACGAGCGTGGCGTCCCCGGAGTGCACGCCGGCGTTCTCGACGTGCTCGGAGATCGCGTAGCAGAACAGCTCGCCCCCGTCCCCGATCGCGTCCACCTCGATCTCGCGCGCATCGGTGATGAACTTGCTCATGACCACGGGGTGCTCGGGACTGACGTCGGTAGCGCGCTGGAGGTACTCTTCCAGCTCGTCCTCGCTCAGCACGGTGGACATCGCGGCCCCGCTGAGCACGTAGCTGGGGCGTATGAGCACGGGGTAGCCCACGCGTTGCGCGAAGCGCTTGGCCGCGGCAAGGTCGGTGAGTTCCTCCCACTCGGGCTGGTCGATGCCGTGCTCGTCCAGGATGCGACTGAACTTGTGCCTGTCCTCCGCGCGGTCGATATCCACGGGCGATGTGCCGAGGATGCGCACGCCGGTATCGTGGAGCTTCATGGCAAGGGTGTTCGGCACCTGCCCGCCCACGGAGACGACGACCCCGTGCGGCTGCTCGAAATCGTAGATGTCCATGACCCGCTCCATGCTGATCTCCTCGAAGTACAGCTTGTCGCAGGTATCGTGATCGGTGCTCACGGTCTCGGGGTTGTAGTTGACCATGATGGACTTGTAGCCGAGCTTTTCGAGCGCCATCACGGTGTTGACGCAGCACCAGTCGAATTCCACGGAGCTGCCGATGCGGTACGCGCCCCCGCCCAGCACCACGATCTGCTCGTCGCCGGAGGGCTCGATGTCGTGCTCGGCGGCGTTGTATGTCATGTACAGGTAGTTCGTGCGCGCGGGGAATTCCGCGGCCAGGGTATCGATCTGCTTGACGTAGGGCACGATCCCGGCGTCGATGCGGCGCACGCGGACGGCGTTCTTGTCCGAGCCCGTGAGCCGCGCGATCTGGCTGTCCGAGTAGCCGGACCGTTTCGCTTCCATGAGCAGTTCCGGTGCCAGCAGCCCGATGGGCTTGTTCTCCATCCCGCGGCGCAAGTCGATGATGCGCTTCATCTTCTCGAGGAACCAGGGCGTGATCTTGGACCACTCGTGCAGTGTCTGGACGGAGACGCCCTGCTCCAGCGCCTTGCCCAGGAGGAACACGCGCCTGTCATTGCCCTCGCGGATATCGCGCTCCATGTTCTCGGTGTCGATGCCGTCGTTGCAGGTGAGCCCGTAGAGGCCGATATCGAGCATGCGGATGGCCTTCTGCAGGGCCTCCTCGAACCGCCGCCCGATGGCCATGACCTCGCCCACGGACTTCATCTCCGAGCCGAGCTGCGTGCTGACCTTGCGGAATTTCTGCAGGTCCCAGCGCGGGAATTTCACGACGACGTAGTCGAGCGCGGGTTCGAAGCAGGCGCTCGTCTCGCGGGTGATGACGTTCTCGATCTCGTTGAGGGCGTAGCCGAGCGCAAGCTTGGTGCTGACGTACGCGAGCGGGTAGCCCGTGGCCTTGGAGGCCAGTGCCGAGGAGCGCGAGAGCCGGGCGTTGACTTCGATGATGCGGTAGTCCTCGGACTCGGGATCGAGGGCGTACTGGATGTTGCATTCCCCGACGATACCGAGCCTGCGTATGAGCGCCATGCCGATGCTGCGCAGCTTGAAGTTCTCCCGCGCGGTAAGCGTCTGCACGGGCGCCACCACGACGCTATCGCCGGTGTGGATACCCATGGGATCGAGGTTTTCCATCGAGCACACGGTGATGCAGTTATCGAACCCGTCGCGGACGATCTCGTACTCGACTTCCTTCCAGCCGTGGAGGGATTCCTCGATGATGATCTGCCCGGTGAAGGAAAACGCGCGGCGGGCCTTCTCGAGCAGGTCTTCCTCGCGTTCTACGACGCCCGAACCCAGTCCGCCGAGCGCGTATGCGATCCGTACCATGACAGGGTAGCCGATCTCGCGGGCAGCTTCTACCGCGCCGTCCACGGATGTAACGATCTTGTAGCGCGCCGTTTTGAATCCCGCCTCGTGGACGGCCTGCGCGAAGAGGTAGCGGTCTTCGGTCTTCTCGATCGTCTCAACCGGGGTGCCGAGGACTTTCACGCCGTGGCGTTCCAGCGCGCCGCTCTTGTAGAGCTCCACGCCGAGGTTCAGTGCCACCTGCCCGCCGACAGAGAGGATGAGCGCATCGGGCTGTTCTTTTTCGATGATGCGTTCCACGAAGTGCGCAGTAAGCGGCAAGAAGTAAACGGCGTCCGCCAGGTGTTCCGATGTCTGGATCGTGGCGATGTTGGGATTGATGAGGACGGTCGCGATGCCGTCGTCCTTGAGGGCCTTGATGGCCTGCGAGCCGGAGTAATCGAATTCGCCCGCCTGCCCGATCTGCAGCGCCCCCGAACCGATGATAAGTGCCTTGCGCGGTTTGGTGCGGTGTCTCATGGCGTGCCTCCCGGATATATTTGCCCCCCCGATATGCAGCAATGCGTTGTTGACGGCATATCGACCCCCTCACAGGGGGTATCGGTAAGAATTACAGTGTGAGCGATTCGCTGCTGTAAACCGATTCCCCCTAGCAGGGGGTCAGCGACGCTTAGGCTAAACCTTAACTGAATGGGGGCATACGAGGGCCCACTCCTGCGGATAGCATTTTGTTTCATCTCAGTGCCCTCACAAACATGTCAAATATAAACTCGGTGTCGTCGGGACCGGGGCTGGCCTCGGGGTGGAACTGCGCTCCGAAGAACGGCTTGCTGATGTGGATGATACCCTCGTTCG
>PABJ01000079.1 GCA_002699105.1 Ectothiorhodospiraceae bacterium
AAGAACGCCAGCACGTCGCTCTACGGCAACATCGTTGCATTGGACGAATCGCCGTTGCAGCAGGGCTTACTCTACGTCGGCACCGACGACGGCCTCATCCAGGTGACAGAGAACGACGGCGCCAACTGGCGCAAGATCTCGTCCATTCCCGGCATCCCGGAACTGGCGTATGTATCGCATGTGGAAGCATCGGAGCACGACCCAAACACCGTCTACGCGACGTTCAGCAACCACAAAATGGCGGACTTCAAACCGTACGTCATGCGCAGCACCGATCGCGGTGCGACGTGGACGCCAATCACAGAAGGACTGCCCGAGAACAGCCCATGCTGGGTGATCAAGGAGGACGACGAAAAGCAGGGGCTGCTGTTCCTCGGCGCGGAATTCGGTATGTACTTCTCCACGAATAATGGCGGTAAATGGACCCGGCTTAAGGGCGGCCTTCCGACGATTGCCGTGCGGGATATTTCGCTTCAGCGCCGCGAAAACGACATCGTGCTCGGGACATTTGGGCGGGGTATCTATATACTCGATGATTACTCGCCGCTGCGCAATCTGACGGACGATGCGCTGAATTCCGAAGCGCATATCTTCCCCGTGAAGGACGCCCTTATGTACATCGAACGCACCGATAGGCACATCGGAGCGCAGGGCGGATCGTTCTTCACATCGGATAATCCACCGTACGGTGCCGTGTTTACGTACTACATCAAGGATAGCCATAAATCGCTTGCCGATCTGCGCCGGAAAGCGGAGAAGAAAGCCCGTAAAGACGGCGGCGAGATCGACTACCCGGATATGGAAGAACTCCGCGCCGAACACGACGAGGATGAGCCGTTCCTGCTCTTCACCGTCACGAGCGAGAGCGGGGAAGTGGTCAGGCGGTTGACGGCGCCCGTCAAAAAGGGCGTGCATCGCATCGCTTGGGATTTACGTTACCCCGACCTGAGTCCGCTCGCCAGCGAAAAGCACCTGACGCGATCCGGACTGCATGTGCTGCCCGGCACGTACAACGTCTCGCTCGCCAAGTTCGATGAAGGTGAATGGACCCAGCTCGCGGGGCCGCAGGGATTCACGGTGAAACCGCTCGATAATACCACGCTGCCCAGTACGAACCGCAAAGCAATGGTGGCATTCCAGAAGAAGGCTGCACAGCTCCAGCGCAGTATCGAGGCGGCATCCAAAACGGTGGACGAGACCGCCGAGCGCCTGAAAAAGATCGGCTATACCTTGCGCATGACCCCGGAGGCCGACAGTACGCTCCTTGCCACACATACCGAACTCACCGATCGGCTGACGGCGCTTCGCCGTGAACTGCGGGGCGATGACGTTGCCAGTAAGCATAACGCGAACCAGAAGCCCTCGATAGCGAACCGCGTTGGGCTAATGATGTACCAGATGACAGCAACGACAAGCGACCCGACTGCGGAACACCAGGAGGCATACAATATCGCATCCAAGGCGATGATCGAGTTCTCCGAAAAACTCCGTGCGCTTATCGAAGGCGAGCTTGAGCCGCTCGAACGCCAGCTCGACGAGATTGACGCGCCATGGACTCCCGGCAGGCTCCCGGACTGGCGTCCGCGTTAGTCACAGGCATTCTGCAGGCTCTGCGGCTTCGGCCGCAGAGCGGACTGCATCTTTTACACATATGAGAGAAGCACCTATGGAACAGCACGAACACAACTGCGAAAACTGCAAGTGGCGCGCGTACTACGAGCGCAAACCGCAATCCTTCCTCGGAAGGCTATGGAAGTGGCACACCGGCTTTTGCCCCGGCTGGAAAGCCTACCAGGAGTACCTGAAAGAGCACGAAGAAGAGAAAAGTGTGGGGGTGTAGGCTAGAAAAAGGTCTATTTGCACTCTTAGGCAAAGAAGATGTAATTTATACTGTGCTTATCTCCGCATGAATACATCTTCAATTGGAGGATCTCATGTTCTCGAAATCCTACCTCACATTCGCCATATACTTTGTTATACTCTCATACAGTATTTATGGCCAATCAGCATGGGAAAAACTGGCACCAGTCCGAAACATCAATGTTAGCTCCATTTGTGTACCTGAGCCAGGTGTCTGGTTAATCGGAGAACAACCCTCTGTTTTTCGAACCAAAGATAATGGGCAATCATACTCAAGGAGTCTACCGAAAAACCATGCGAATGAGAGAATTAACTTATATGCGCTATCACCAGATACGATTGTCCTAGTTCAACGATATAGTCCAAGATATTACTATTCAACCAATGGAGGGAGGACTTGGAGGGATGACACCACTCTGTTATTTCCAGATGAGTTTGTTTCCTCGTTTGATTACATAGGGCTAAAGGCTCACAGGAGTGGAGGATTATTCTTCCTTGGAGATAATGCATTATACTTTAAGAAAAATATAAGTTCGGGATGGGATTCTTTGCTTACTATTCCGATTTTACATTTCGACCAGAGGATGAGTATTGCAGATGACTCAGTGATTGCAATTTCAAGTAACGAACATGTGGATAATCTGTGGCAAGCGAAGATACATTTTAGCACTGATCTTGGAGCCACTTGGCGCGAGTATCTGCTGCCATTTGAAACAATCGATAACATACACTATGATCCTGAAACGGGTTTCGTTATTGGAACGGAGCGTGGCATATACAAGAGCGATTCTGCTGTTGGTCCATGGACAAAGCTGAGTGACTGGAAAGCACTTTATAATTCAAGAGACGTGTTGTCGAGAATCGGGAACAAGCTTTATTTTACAAATAAAGATTCTGTCCATATCCATGAGCTTGGCACATCAAATTGGGAAAGCACTAGGCTTAGCTTAAAATGTTATACGACAACACCTGTCGTTGATGCGAAGGATGGAACATTGTTGCTCGGCACTGATCATTATGGCTTGCTCCGCTCGGTTGATAGTGGCAGAACGTGGGAGCGAATGCCAAATCCTGAATGGGAGCAGTTGAATGACATAGATGTTACAGAATCCGGACGGCTAATCGCGGCAGGAAATTTGAATATTTACTACAGCACCAACGATGGACTGAACTGGGAAATCTGTTTGGATTGGGAGACAATGCCCGCCTATGTTTCTTCAGTTCAGTATCTTCAGAAAACGGGCAATATTATTGCACGTTCATCTTCATCAGTATATTATGGGCTTATCTTCTCAACTGATAATGGAGGATCGTGGCAAGTGACACAAGGTTCGATTGATCGGCGTGAAGTGACACACTTTGCCGAGCATTCATCTGGTAGAGTGTACGGCTATTCAGAGAGGGCATTCCCCACAATGGAGTCGGTGGATGGGGGCATGACTTGGTCAGATCGTCCTAGTGAGGAAATAGCTGGTGTTATATCGTTTGCAGAGCTGGACAATGGGGATTGGTATTGTTGTACGCTTGGCAACAGGATTCATAGATCAACGGATAGTGGTGTAACGTGGAGCCACATCTCTGACATCCCACGAGGAACAAACGTCTTGGCTTTTGGCAAAGACAACATATTGTATATTGCTTATGATGAAGGAATATTTGAATCAACAGACCTGGGTGAAACCTGGTCTAGAATCCCTAAGTCGCCCAGGACACTGATTACATCGCTCATTGTGAATTCCAATCAGGTGTTTGCTCACGGCAAGCATGCCGGGATTGTAGCATCTTATGATTATGGCGCTACCTGGGATAAGATATCCCCTGATGGTGTTGACGTTAGGACAAACCGTATACATTCTCTCAAGCTCGACAACAAAGGAAGGTTGTACTATGCGAGCGGTGGTTCTATCTATCGCTATACACCTCCACCGCCGCTTTCCGCGAATGCTCCAGGCAGTCCGAACGAGTTCACACTCTCCCAAAACTATCCGAACCCATTTAATCCGAGTACGGTTATCGAGTATTCAATTCCATCTCGGCAACATGTGACGCTGCGAGTGTACAATCAACTGGGCGAAATGGTTGGCACTCTCGTAGATGCTTCGCAGGAGCCCGGTAGACACAGCGCCACCTTTAACGCCTCGGCTCTGCCGAGCGGCACCTACAGGTATGTGCTTTCTACTTCTGCGGGACGGCTACCGCGTGCGATGACGCTTACGCGGTAGGTTACAGCACCATTCCTATCTCTGCCCGGATACATAACCGAATGGGCTTATTGCAGCAGCCAGGAAGGTGTTGATCAACCAGCGATTGCCGCTTAATCACTCCCCATATGAAATCCGGTAGATCGTATCGGCATAGTCGTCGGAGACGAGGAGGGAACCGTCGGGCATTTGCAGAACGTCCACCGGTCTGCCCCAAACGCCTTCGCCGCGCTGCAGCCAGCCTTCTGCGAACGGCTCATAGCTCACCGCGCGGTTGCCGTCCAGTTTCACCAGCATCACCCGGTACCCGATCTTCGTGCTGCGGTTCCAGGAACCGTGCTCTGCGATGAAGACGTGCCCGCGGTATTCCGCAGGGAACATCTCGCCAGTATAGAACGTCATACCAAGCGCCGCAACGTGCGGACCGAGGTTCTGCACGGGCGACTCGTAATCCTCGCAGGATTTTCCCTCGCCGTACTCCGGATCGAGCCATTCGCCGCCGTGACAGTAGGGAAAACCGAAGTGCAGTCCCGGCGTAGGTGCTCTATTCAGCTCGTCAGGAGGAAGGTCGTCGCCGAGCCAATCACGGCCGTTATCGGTAAACCACATCTCTCCCGTTTCCGGGTGCCAGTCGAATCCCACAGTGTTGCGCACGCCGTGGGCATAGATCTCGAAACCCGTCCCGTCATCGTTAATGCGCGTAATGGTGGAATAGCGCTCGTCCTCCTCGTCGCACACATTGCACGGCGCGCCGATCGGCACGTAGAGCTTGCCGTCGGGTCCGAACGCAATGTACTTCCAGCCGTGGTGCTCATCGTTAGGCAGCTTGTCGAAGACGAGTTCTTTCTCCGGGTTGTCCTGCAGCTTGCTCGCAATATCCCTGATGCGCCATACCTTGCTGATCTCCGCAAAATAGAGATCGCCGTCCTTCACAGCGACACCATTGGGTTGCCGCAGCGCCATCGCAAGCGTAATGCGCTTATCGATCGTGTTATCCTGATTCGTATCCAGGAGAGCGTACACATTGCCTGCAGTTCGGGAACCGACGTACAGCGTACCGTCTTCGCCGAGTGCCATGGAGCGCGCGTTCGGCACGTCCTCAGCATAGATTTCGATCTTGAAGCCCTCGGGGAGATCGATGAGGTGGAGATTGCCTTCCGCCGGCTGGGCGCTGCATCCTGTAATGGATACGGCAGCCAACAGGCAGATGAGAATTGCATTCGAGCGCGTTGTCATACGGTACATGGCCTTCGGGGATTGTTTCGGGATACAGATACAACAATCGAGTGTGGGGGAGGGTTCAGCGGGTGATGCCACAAGCCGGGCATTTTTTTGGAGAAAGTTTCCACGCAGTGTCCCAAAACCGGCGGCTCGTGCGTTATATGTATGAAGTCACTATCATACACATACAACAACCAATTTCAGGAGTAGTACAATGGCAGATTATTTGTTCCTCTTCTACGGCGGCGGAACCGCGGATATGTCCGCGGATGAAAAGCAGACGCATATGCAGGAATGGGGCGCTTGGATGCAGGACCTCAGTCAGCAGGGCATCTTCAAGGGCGGCGAGCCGCTCATGAGCGAAGGCATGACCATCCGCGGCAAGGATAAGGTTGTACACGATGGTCCGTATCCCGAAAGCAAGGAACTTGTCGGCGGATATATCATTGTGAGTGCGGACTCACTCAAGAAAGCCGGTGAGATCGCAAAGCAGTGCCCGATCTACATCACGGGCGGCACGGTTGAAGTCCGCGAAATCTCCCCCTTCCCGGGATAAGGACCCGCGATGCCTGACAGCAAAGCAAACAGCCTCGTCGATCATCTTTTCCGGCATGAAGCGGGGAAGATGGTCGCCGTACTGACGCGGATCTTCGGCGTGCACAATCTCGATATCGTTGAGGACGTGGTCCAGGAAAGCTTTGCGAAGGCGCTGCATCACTGGCGGTTCAAAATTCCGGAAAACCCCTCAGGCTGGCTTATGCGCACCGCGCGGAATGCGACGATCGACGTTATCCGAAAGAAGAAGCACGAGGTGGCGTTCGCTCCGGATATTCATACCCAGCTCAGTTCGGGGTGGTCGCTCGTCACGACCGTGGATCAGCAGTTCCTGGATACGGAAATCCAGGACAGCCAACTGCGGATGATCTTCACCTGCTGCCATCCCGAAATCCCCGAAGAATCCCGTATAGCGCTGACGCTGAAAACGCTCTGCGGGTTCAATGCACGCGAGATCGCCAAAGCGCTTCTGACCACCGAAGCGAATGCCAACAAGCGCCTCACACGGGCCAAGCAGAAAATCCGTTCAGGGGCAGTGGCATTCGAGATTCCCGAGGGTGAAGGACTCATCGAACGGCTCGATACAGTCTACACCGTCGTGTATCTCTTATTCAACGAAGGCTACAATTCTGCAAACCCGGATACGCTTATTCGGAAGGACTTATGCGCAGAGGCAATCCGCCTGGGACAGCTACTCGATGAGCATCCGCTTTTATCTGGACGCAGTAAGACGCATGCGCTCCTTGCCCTGATGCTGTTCCACGCGGCCAGGTTCGATGCACGCCTCAGCGAAGACGGCCGGATCATCCTCTTACAGGAGCAGGACCGCACGAAGTGGAACCGCGCCCTCATCACGGAGGCTGCGAAACATTTCGAGATAGCATCCGCATCCGGGGAACCGAGCACGTACCATTTCGAGGCGGGCATAGCCGCCTACCACTGTTTCGCCGAGTCGTACGAAGCGACTGATTGGCACAGCATTCTGCGGCTCTATGATCTCTTATTAGGCATCACCGATAGTCCAGTAGTGCATCTCAACCGTGCGATAGCCTTCGGCAAGGTGCACGGCTCCGATGCAGCGATGAAGGAACTCAACAAGACGGAAATCCCGGAGGACTACTACCTCTACCACGCCACGCGGGGTGAGTTCGCCAGCCAGTCGGGGAATATGAGCGCAGCTATTGAAGCATACCGCCGAGCACTCGAACTCACGACCTCCAACCCCGAGCGCGAACTATTGAAACAAAAGATTGAGCGCTGCCTGGAGCGAATGGGCAACTGAAGAGAATGATGAGTGCTGAAAGATGCTTCCGAGTCCAACGAGGCGGGGGAGATGGCTCTTCCTGGATCACGTTGCGGCACCGCCTGGGCAGCCCCTACAATACAGAGAACTAATCAATCAAATAGGAGAGAAACACCATGTCTGACATACTGCACATGTTTACATACAAGGCGGCACCGGAGAAGGTCTTCGACGCGGTCGGAACCGTGGATGGATTCAAAAACTGGTGGACGCAGGATACCAGGGGCGGCACCGGCATAGGCGATACAATCACGTTCGGGTTCGAACACGGCGCGTACCAAATGCCCTTCAAAGTCGAAAAGAACGAAGCGCTAAAAGCGTTGGAACTGAAGTGTATCGGCGGGGAAGGACACCCGTGGGAATGCACCAGAATCACTATGGAGCTTGTCCCCAATGGTGAGTACACATCGCTGAAGTTCGCCCACCGCGATTTCAAAGCCCAGGATGAGATGTTCATGCATATTAATTCGCAGTGGGCAGTCTACCTGATGAGCCTCAAGGATTACCTCGAAAAAGGCGCCGGCAATCCCCACCCGAACGATATCCTCAGCAACCCGAGACCGTAGAAGAGAATGATGATTTCGAGTCCACCGAGAGGAGAAATATGAGTGATGAGTGACACGTCGGTTTTCACCGAGAGGAGAAATATGAGTGATGAGTGATGGGATATCGAATCCGTCATCACTCATCATTCAGCATTCATCACTCGCTTCCTACTCTGCCATGAACGGGTAACGCCAGTCGTGCGGCGGGACCGTTGTTTCTTTCAGCGTGCGGACAGACATCCAGCGGAGGATGTTCATTGCGCTGCCGGCCTTATCGTTGGTGCCGGAAGCTCTTGCGCCGCCGAACGGCTGCTGACCGACCACCGCCGCCGTGGGCTTATCGTTCATATAGAAATTACCCGCTGCATTGCGGAGCTTATCGGACATGTGGACGAGCTGGTACCTATCCTGCGCCCAGATGCAGCCCGTAAGCGCATACGGCGAGGTGGTATCGCACAGCTCGAGGGTCTCTTCGTACTTCTCGTCGTCGTAGACGTAGATCGTCAGGACGGGACCGAATATCTCTTCTTCCATTGTCTTGAAGCGCGGATCGGTAGTGACGACCGTCGTCGGCTCGATGAACCAACCCTTGCTGTCGTCGTAGTTACCGCCGGTCAGGACTTCGGCATCGCTTGCGTTCTTTGCATAGTCGATGTATTCGGTGATGCTCTTGAACGCGCCCTTATCGATCACTGCGCACATGAAGTTCGTGAAGTCTTCCGGATCGCCCATCTTGATCTTGGCGACCTCAGCGGTGTACTTCTCCTTGAATTCCGGCCAGATGCTCTTCGGGATGTATGCGCGGGAAGCGGCCGAGCATTTCTGTCCCTGGTATTCGAACGCTCCTCTGATAGCTGCCACGACGAGGCCGTCCACATCTGCGCTGTTGTGCGCAAAGATGAAGTCCTTGCCGCCCGTCTCGCCGACGATACGCGGATAGTACTTGCTGTTATGAATGTTATCGCCGATCGTCTTCCACATGTTCTGGAAGACCTCTGTCGAACCCGTGAAGTGAATGCCAGAAAGATTCGGATTCATGATGGCAGGGTTGCCGACATCGCCGCCGGAGCCCGGGAGGAAGTTCACGACGCCTGCGGGCAGTCCGGCTTCCTGGAGGATTTTCATGATGTGATACGCGCTGTACACGGCAGAGGAAGCGGGCTTCCAGAGGGCCACGCCGCCGACGATAGCCGGCGCCGTTGGGAGGTTGCCTGCAATGGAGGTGAAGTTAAACGGCGTTACGGCAAACGTGTAGCCTTCCAGCGGACGGTATTCGGTGCGGTTCCACATTCCCGGCGGGGAATACGGCTGGTCCTTCATCAGCTCGCCCATGTAGTAGGAATTGAACCGCCAGAAATCGATAAGCTCGCAGGCTGCGTCGATCTCGGCCTGGTACACGGTCTTCGACTGCCCGAGCATCGTTGCGCCGTTCAGCGTTGCGCGGTACGGTCCGGCAAGGAGGTCGGCAGCTTTGAGGAAGATGCTGACGCGGTGTTCCCACGGCATATCGGCCCAGGTTTTCCGGGCTTCAAGCGCGGCCTCCACGGCCATTTCCACTTCCTTGGCTCCGGCCTTGTGGTAGACGCCCAGCTTCACGGAATGATCGTGCGGGACGCGGAGTTCGGCGGTGTTACCGGTCTTGATTTCCTTGCCGCCGATAATCAGCGGAATTTCAATCTCCTGCGACTTCAGCTCGTTGATCTTCTGCGTGAGCTCTTCGCGTTCGGGGCTGCCGGGTACGTAGGATTTAATCGGTTCGTTATAGGGTACGGGAATCGAGAAATAGGCGTTGGACATACGTATTCTCCGTTATGAATGAATGCAGTTTGCTTTCGTTCGTAGTTATAGGATGAGGTCTCCGGCCGCAGGGCCTTGCCTGCAGCGGAGTGGTAACTCCTCAAACGTGAAAAAATACGCAATTCGGATGGAAGGAGAAAGCGAAGAATCGGGGGAAGTGGGAATGGGGAAGTGCAGAATAACTAACACGCTTAATCTTTCTATCGCCCAAGGCTCAGCCTGCTGGAATCGTCAGGCTATTGGCAAAGGGGCGAAAGAGTAGATAAGTGACGACTTTCAGAAGCTAGCGCTCCCAGCGTGTTACGTTTCGTGCGGGAACGTGTCTATCCACCAAGAAAACGCTGAGATTCTGTACATTTCGGGTATCCAAATTCTCTTTTTGCAGGTGTGTGCATGAGTTCCTTCAAACTCCTCCTAGTATGTATTATATCCCTGGCTAATGCGCAGATCGCTGCTGCACAGTGGAATCCCGATCCATCAGCAAATACGCTCATCCACTCTGACCATGCGGTCGATGTCGTGTATCAACCCATTGTAGTCTCTGGAGACTCGGGTGCCGTATGGGTAATGTGGGATGAATTTGTATATGAATGGCAGAGTACACAATGGGTGAAGTTGAATAAACTTAGGGCAGACGGTACCCTTCTATTCGGAGACACAGGGAGAACGGTATTAACAAATTTGTTCGATTGGTATTCATCCCCTTCGGCAATTCCCTATATGGATGGCGGAATACTCTATGTACTCACACATTTTAACGTGCTTGAAATCGTCATTCGTGATCGAGATGGAAACCAAGTCAAGCCTTCTGCGCAGTTCCGTTCCGGGCCTGCACAGGTAGTTGGGGGATACGTTCTTCCGGCCGCAAATAATGGATATTATCTCGTTCCGATTGAGTTTGGCTGGGACTGGCGGGCGGGAAGCCGTGCCGCGGTGTACCATTTTGATAGCTCGGGCACTCAAACCTTCTCTCCAACCGGTGTTGTCACGGATAGCATAATGGTCACGCGGATTGCAAGCGATGGGGAGGGAGGAGTTTTGGTAGGCTGTGAGAGCCCCCAAGAGGGACTATCCGTGAAGAAAGTCGACTCAGCCGGAAATGCTCCTTGGGGTCCGCCCGGAGTGAATCATCTGCATATCGGACTGCATGCAGGCACGTTGCAAATGTGCGGGGACGGATTGGGAGGAGCTTTCGCTACCTGGATGAACAGCAATAAAGAAATAACTGACGGCGTTGATAATTATATCGGGCATGTAAATCCTGACGGCACCTGGAGTACAGGCCCCGAAGGGAGGAACATTGGGCTTGGCTCGCCTGTCTATCTCGGCAGAAGAACTTCCATGCTGCCGAACGGTCCAGGGAAAGCCATCGTCGCATGGGAGAGCTACGGCGATTCACTTCTTGTGCAGTGCTTCGATACGAGCGGGCAGGGTGTTTGGCGCAACGGTAGACCTGTCTATCTGGATCGCGAAGTGCAGATACTGGCACTCGTGAAGAATACGCCCCAAACCTTTATAGTGTTTTATTCCAAGAACAACGGCGTGGATCTCGATATTCTGGCCAAATCAGTATCCACAAGCGGCAGCGTGCTTTGGAATGGAGCGGCCAAGCTTGTAAGCACTGCCCCAGGAGATCAGGTAGCCGAAGGACCTCAGGAAGTCGCCATTCCATACGCTGGCGGCGGGTTTCTAGCGTGGAATGACACACGCAGCGGGAAGCAGGATATCTACTGTACGGCGATAGATGGTAACGGGAATGCGCTGCCCGTCGATCTGGTCTCGTTCACAGCAGTTTTGTTTGGAGCGGATGTGCTTCTGCAATGGCGTACTGCGTCGGAGGTCGAGAATGAAGGATTTGCGATCGAAAGATCCCCGAACGGAGAAGTTTGGCGAGAGATTGGCCAGGTAGCCGGAAATGGAACGAACAGCACCGCGCATGAATACCGCTATGTCGATGTGAGCGGTGAGATAGGAACGCACTCGGGGATGTATTACAGGCTGAAGCAGATCGACTATGACGGTACCATTGAATACAGCCCTGTGCGGTACGTCCGAAACCTGGTAAATGTATCCACAGTACGCTTGCATCCTATCCACCCGAATCCGGCATCGAGTATTGTGACGATTGGGTTCGATGTCCCATTCGAGGAGCGTATTCGCATTTCAATCTGTGATATTCTTGGACGGGAACAACAGAATGTGGTCGATGGGATCTATCAGCAAGGCAGGCATTCTGAGATCGCTGCGTTGCATAATCTGACACCGGGATTGTATTTCGTGCGTATGCAAACCAGCCTAGCCGTTCGGATGGAAAAGTTGCTAATCCACCGCTAACCCCACCCTCGGGAGCACGGTGGTCACTCGGCAGGGATTTGGGAGCATGCTCTGCTTGGGGTGAGGCGCACTGGTTTGACAAATCGGCGTATCCGTGGTATATTTCGCAATTGATTTTCGAATCAACTAATGTTCGAATCAAGCATCCTCTATTGATTTATTATTACACAAGCAGGAGCAAATCTCAATGGCGCTTGAAGCACTCGGGATGGTAGAAACCAAGGGTTTGATTGGTTCCATCGAAGCAGCCGACGCAATGGTCAAGGCAGCAAAGGTTGAACTTATCGGAAAAGAAACAATCGGCGGCGGATTTGTGACCGTGATGGTCCGCGGCGATGTCGGCGCAGTCAAAGCAGCGACCGATGCCGGTGCCGCAGCAGCGCAGCGCGTTGGTGAGCTTGTATCCGTGCATGTGATCCCGCGTCCGCACAACGACGTTGAACTCATTCTGCCAAACCGTTCCGCATCCAAATAACCGGACCAGCAGGAGCAGAACATGCTCGAATTTGCGTTCGGGATGATAGAAACGCGCGGTCTTATCGGCGCGATAGAGGCCGCCGACGCCGCCGTGAAAGCTGCCGACGTTCAACTCGTCGGGAAGGATGTCACGCGCGGCGCACTCGTAACTGTGAAGTTTGTCGGTGAGGTCGCTGCCGTTAAAGCAGCGACCGACGCCGGCGCCGCAGCTGCGCAGCGGGTAGGCGAGCTTGTATCCGTGCATGTTATCCCGCGTCCGGCGGAGGGGATGGAGCTCTTCGTGTACACGAACCGCGGCAAAGAACCAACCGCCCCCGTCTCATCCGATAGCAACAACGACGACGATAACGACGATCTTCCCACCGTCGATCCTGCGGCCTCAGAGAATGCCCGGAAGGCACAGATGGAAGAGCTTGAAGATCTGCCCGTCGCCAAATTGCGCCAGGTCGCCCGGAAGATGGACGACTTCGAGATCCAGGGCAGGGAAATTTCCTTCGCGAATAAGGGACAGATTCTCGATGCATTCAGGAAACTGCTCGGCCTCTGATTTCCCGGCACGGCAATAAGATTCCAATCCGCATGTTTGTTGCATGCGGATTTTTTATTATTAAGAAAGTATCATTTGGTGCCCGCATCCCTGAAACCATACGCTCATGCCCGAACCTAAAAAATACCACCTGATCGTCGGCTCTGTCGTCGTGGCGACCTTGTTCTGGTTTTCCGTGACGATGAGCGGTGCATTCAAGGCGCATTTTAACGTCCCGCTCGCAGTTGCTAATCTGCCGGAGGATATGGCAGTCGCCAGCGAACTGCCGGAAGAAGTTGAAGTGACCCTCGAAGGCAGCGGGTGGCAATTGCTGTTTCTTTCGGTCAGCCACCAGATGAAGTTCGTAATGCCGGGCAACCGGCTCTCCAAAAGCCGCACGATTCAATTAGCCTCTGTCATGCGGGACGCGATGGAACTGCCGTCGGGGCTAAGCGTTGTCAGCGCCTACCCTGAAAGCATCACGGTCGATGTCGACCGCATGATCACCAAGACTGTGCCGCTGCGCTACCCAGTCCGCGAGTTGACGTTCAAACCGGGATTCGGGCTGTCCGGGGAGGTCCAGCTTTCGCCGGATTCGGTGACGCTGCAGGGCGCTGATAGGGTTCTGGATGGAATCACCTCCTGGCCGATTGAAACCAAGAGCTACAAGGATCTGTCCCTGCCTGTGTTGGATGTGCTGCCTGTCGAAGATTCCCTCGGCAGCCTTGTCGATGTCTCACCGGCAACGGTGCAACTCACTATCCCCGTCGAGCAGCTAGCCGATATGGAGTTTACCGAAGTGCCTGTAGAAGTGCAGGATGTGCCCGATGGGAAGGAAGTGCTTCTGGCCAACGCAACCGTATCCGTGTACGTGCGCGGGGGTGTGAATACCCTGTCGAATCTTGAGGACACCGATTTCATGGCCATTCTCGATTACGCGAGAATCGAAGCGGATACGAGCGGGATGATCGATCCGCGAATGAACATCCCCGCCGGGGTTACCCTGCTGAAGATCGAACCGGAAGTCATCCGCTACACCGTGCGTCAGGACGAGGATCGTTAGCCCCTGAAGGTTGGAGTTTCACCCGCCTCTTTGTAGTTTGTTTACGTCTTTATCCGCGATCTATCGCCCATTTCATTTTCAATCTTTATAGATGCAGCGTATCGTAAAGGAACTCAGCCTTGCAAACGGCGTGAATCTCCAGATCGTCCATGGAGATCTTACAGCGGAGGAAACCGACGCTATCGTCAATGCAGCGAATGAACGGCTACAGCATGGCGGCGGCGTTGCAGGAGCGATTTCGCGGAAGGGCGGCGTGAGTATCCAGGAAGAAAGCGACCGCATCGGCTTTGTGCACACCGGCGAAGCAGCGGCAACCGGGGCAGGCACGCTCCCGGCATCGTTCGTTATCCATGCCGTTGGTCCGGTGTGGAAGGACGGATCGGAAAATGAGGACGCCCTGCTCGAAGGCGCCGTACGTTCAGCGTTGAATCTGGCAGCGAAGATGCAGCTCGAAAGCATCGCGCTTCCGGCGATAAGCTCGGGTATCTTCGGCTTCCCGAAAGATCGCTGCGCAGGCATCATTCTGCGCACTATCGCCGCGTTCGCAGCCGCCGGAGAATCTTCTCTTCGCCTCGTGCGTTGTACCAATATTGATGAAGAAACAGTGTCTGCATTCAAGCAGGCGGCAATTGCATTTGAGTAACTATCAAAATCTTACCTCTGGAGTATATTTCGAATGGAAGTCGATCATAAAGATTTAAAGGAAGATTTGCTGCCATTACGTGCAGTGAAACACGTGGAACTCTACTGCGGGAACGCCAAGCAGTCGGCGTACTATTACCGCCTGGCACTAGGGTTTTCGTTTGTTGCCTATCAGGGTCCGGAAACAGGCGTGCGCGATAGAGTATCCTATGTCCTGCAGCAGGATAAAATCACGCTCGTGTTAACTACTCCCATCCGCTCCGATTCACCCATCACGGATTTTCTCGTCAAGCACGGCGATGGCGTCCGCGATATCGCGTTGGAAACATCGGATGCGGAAAAGGCCTACAACATGACGACCGAACGCGGTGCGAAGAGCGTCGCGGAGCCGTACATCATCGAAGATGAAAACGGCAAAATGAAGCTCGCGACCGTTGAGGCCTACGGCGACACCGTGCATACGTTCGTGGAAAACATGGACTATGCTGGCCCGTTCATGCCGAAATTCCAGGCCACGCCGAAGGATACACTCGCGCGTCCCGTCGGTCTTACCTACATCGATCACATCGTCGGGAACATGGACTGGAACAAGATGGATGAAGCTGTCGATTTTTATCAGAACGTGTTCGGCTTCAGTAAGTTTGTGTCGTTCGACGATAAGGATATCTCAACGGAATACTCCGCGCTCCGCTCCACAGTAGTATCGAATCAGAACAAGTGGATCAAATTCCCGATCAATGAACCCGCCGAAGGTATGCGGAAGTCCCAGATCGAGGAGTACGTGACTTTCAACAACGGCCCCGGCGTCCAGCACGTAGCCATGAGCACGGATAACATCATTGAGACCATCTCGAAGATGCGCGCCCAGGGCGTGGATTTCCTCAACACTCCATCCTCGTATTATGATGATCTGCTCGATCGCGTCGGCGATATCGATGAGCAGCTCAAAACACTTGCCGAGCTCGGTATCCTCGTCGACCGTGACGACAAGGGCTACATGCTGCAGCTTTTCACCAAGCCGGTCGAAGACCGCCCGACCCTCTTTTTCGAGATCATCCAGCGCAAGGGCGCGGAGAGCTTCGGCAAGGGGAACTTCAAAGCGCTCTTCGAATCTATCGAACGCGAACAGGAACGCAGAGGTAATCTCTAGACGATGAAGCAGGCACGGGTAAAGAAGTTAGCGACGGAAGGTCATCTCGAACTGACCCGCAAGATGTTCCAAAAGCTTGTAGGCAGGGGTGTCGAACTCGATTCCTTAGCCGGCAGCGTTGCGAAAGGAGAGATCGATGAGGCGCCCGCGTTCCTCGAACCCGACGACACTTTTATCGTGAAGCAGGGCAAAAAGAAAAGCGACGAGGACCTCGTCTGCGTCCAGACTCACGACGGGAAGATGGTTCGCATTGTTGGTGTCATCAAAAAAGGCTAGTATAGATTTATGGCACACCGCAGATATTCATCTTGTTCTTATTGCCGTTCATCGGTCACCGAGCGCCTTGTCAGCGTCGAGGTTTGGTTTGGCGATAAACTCGTTATGTTCGAGGATGTCCCTGCCGGGGTGTGCGATAACTGCGGCGAGGAGTATTTCACCCCGGACCTTCAGCAGCGCATGACAACGTTGATGCAAGGGAAGCCGAAACGGACGATTGAACTGCCCGTCTACAAGTTTTCCGATCCGTTGACTGTTGCGAAGGCTAATGCAAAGGAGAAGCGCGAGCTACAGCGGCCTCCCGATGAGGACGAGGAAGTGCAGATCGCAACCGATGATGATATCGAAAACCTGCTGCAATCGGACGCAAACGAATGGGACGATTGACGCCGCTGTTAAATGTGAGATTCATGAAACATCCCGGCGCGACCGGGATGTTTCGTTCATAATGGATCATGGCGAGAAGAGCTGACCCGATACATACGCAACAGCATTTTTTCATCGACGGGTATAACCTGTTGATGAAAGATGAACGCTTGACCAAGATGATGCGCAATAATCGCGACGCTGCCCGCCGCAGTCTTGTAGAGCTTGTGCGAACCCTCCTGCCGTACGGCAAAACTGCGACGATTGTGTTTGATGGGCACGGAGAGGACATCCGCGGGAAGGACCGAGTGAACGTGTATTTCTCACTCACCAGGTCGGCAGACAGCATGATAGGCGTTCTTGTGGGCCGCCGCAGGGATGCAGAAAAGACAGCCGTCGTCTCATCTGATCACGAAGTGATGAACCAGGCCGCCGCGCTCGGAGCGATTCCTATCCGGTCGGAGGATTTTCTCTCGCGCGCAGATAGCGGGAAGTCGCCGGGTCGAATCGAGAAGCCCGATCCCAAGGATTTAGGCCAGGATGAGATTGATGAGTGGCTGGATATTTTCCAGGGCGGCAAATCGGAGGAATAGTGCAACCGAAATGGATGTCCAGGCGGTGCAACAAGTCATTGCGGAGCTCGTACTCCTCTACAGGTGCAGTTAGCACTGCAGGATAAAATACCGTAACTTGCCTCATTCACCGCAAAAGCGGCAATTATAGAGTCAAATTCACTGATATAGATGAATCAAATCTGGGATTATACAAGGACGAGCCGTCTCTACGCGAAGGTCATCTCCATGATGGAGAATATCTATTCGCTGACGATGTTCGGACTCCGGTTCTTCCGGTATGTTTTTCTCCCGCCATACGAGATGGGTCAGGTTCGCAAGCATATGGACGAGCTCGGGTCTAAGTCCTTGCCTCTCCTCACCGCCGTGGGCCTCATTATGGGGCTGATTCTCGCATTACAATCGCGGCCAGTACTCGACCGGTTTGGTGCGGGTGCATTTTTACCATCAATGGTTGCAATCACCGTTGTGCGTGAACTCGGCCCAGTCATAGCTGCACTCATAGTGGCAGGCCGCGTGAGCTCGGGCATCGGCGCAGAGCTGGGTTCAATGAAAGTCACCGAGCAGATCGATGCGCTTGAAGTATCCGCTGTAGATCCGTACAACTACCTCGTCGTGACGAGGGTTCTTGCGTGCATCATCATGATGCCGCTGCTCACAGCTTACGTAGATTTTCTGGCCATATTCGGCGGATTTATTGCCGAAAGCATCGCCGGTACGAACTCCATACGGCTCTACTACAGCCATGTGTTCATGGGCCTGCGTTTGAGCGATCTCATCCCCGGGGTGGGGAAGACGGCCGTGTTCGGCTATATCATCGGGATAATTGGCGCTTACCAAGGCTACAACACATCCCGAGGGACGGAGGGGGTTGGGAAGGCGGCTACCACTGCGGTGGTACTGGCATCGCTCAACATCATCTTCGTGGATATGATTATTGTGCAATTAACATTGATGTTCATCGGTGCAGAGTAACGGGAACGCACAAACATCTGCCCCAGTCTTGATCGACGTGGAGAAGGTGTACAAGTCCTTCGGCGATTTGCATGTGCTGCGCGGCGTATCGCTGCAGGTACAGCAGGGCAGCAGCGATGTTATCCTCGGCCGAAGCGGCATCGGGAAAAGCGTGCTCCTGAAGAGCATCGTCGGATTGCTTACACCTGAAAGCGGCCGCATCCAGGTAAAGGGTACGGACGTTGTCGGAAAGTCGATAGCCGAACTGAACAGTATCCGGAAGAACATCGGGTACGTGTTTCAATACGCGGCGCTGTACGACTCGCTTTCGGTGCGGGAAAACCTCGAATTTCCCCTGCGAAAGCATACGAAGCTGGAACAGGATGAAATCGACGAGCGAGTACGTGAACAGCTTCGGCTCGTTGGACTCGAGGATGCGATCGACAAGATGCCCTCGGAACTGAGCGGCGGCATGAAAAAACGCGTCGGGCTGGCGCGTGCGATCATCACGAAGCCGGAAATCGTCCTCTACGACGAACCGACTGCGGGACTCGATCCCATGACGGCACGCGAAATCAGCGATTTGATCCTGAGTCTCGAGGAGCATTTCGGGATCACGTCCATCACCGTTACTCACGACCTCGAATGTGCAAAAACTATCGCAGATACGATATACATATTGAACGACGGCAGCTTTCAACATCAAGGTTCGTTCGATGAACTTAAGCAAAAGGATGATCCGCTCACCCGGGCATTCTTCCAGGCAGTAGTATGAAATCCTCATTATCAAAAGCTCGCGTCGGCCTTCTCATATTCGTCGGTGTGCTCACATTCGTATTGGGACTGTTCTACGTGGGCGAAAAGAATCAGTTGTTCAAAACGACGCACGAGATATATGCGAACTTCCCATCCGCCGAGGGTGTGAAGAACGGCTCGATCGTTGTGCTTTCCGGATACAATATTGGCGTAGTGTCGGGGATCGACCTGACGGGTGAAGCTGACAGCATCCGCCTGACATTGAAAATCAGTGAAGAAGTGATGCCGTTCATCAAAGTGAACTCGGAAGCGCAGATCAAGCAGGAAGGTCTCGTCGGCAATATGCTGATTAACATCACCGGCGGTACGGATAACGCGCCGGCTGTCGAGCCTGGCGGGTACATTCAGGGCAAACCGCCGTTTGCCCTGACGAGCCTTGCCGATAACGTTGCTTCCATCATGGACAGCACAAAGGTCCTGACGGGCGAGCTCGCCCACATGGCAAAGGGCATAAATGAAGGGCAGGGGTCTATCGGTGCGCTTATGACTGAGCGCGATATGTACGATAATATGCTCAGCATAACCGAACGCACAGATGAAGCGCTGCGACTGACCAACGAACAGATTCGTGAAATCAGCAAGGTGTTGAAGGATGTCTCACTTGCGGTAAACGGTCTTGTCGTCTCCGCGGATACGGCGGTACAGAATTTGAACAGCGTTACCGAGCAGACGGATATCCTCCTCAGGAAGCTAAACCGCGGCGAAGGCACACTCGGCGCACTGATGAGCGACCGCGCACTGTACGATTCGCTTGCAACCCTCGTTTCGGCACTTTCGGATGTCACATACGATGCAAGCAACGTGACGAATCAAACAGCGCAGAGCATCCATGCAATGCGGAGCCACTGGCTTTTGGGCAGATTCATGGGCGGGGATGAGTTCGACGAAGAACAACCACCGGAGTCTTCCTACCAGCAAAAGCTGAAAGAACTCGACCGCTTGAGATCCGAGCTTGAGTCGCGGATGGAACGTATCCGGGAGCGCGAAAAAGAATTAGGTATTACGCCAAGCGAATGAACGTCGTCGTCGCAGGGCACTTGGTGCTGGATGAGATTCACGTTCTTTCGGGGGAAGTGCACGAAAGCCTGGGCGGGATTTCCTTCCCGCTCTTTACGTTCAGCGCTCTTGCAGACGCCAACACGCAGATTATCCCCGTGTTTTCACTCGGGCGCGATGCCAGGGAGGCTTTTGACCGCACCCGTAGATTGCATCCGCGAATTGTCGATGCCGGTGTCTTCGCTGTCGATCAGCCGAGCACACGCGTCCAGCTATTCCATGATTCCCTCTCCCATTATAACACGCGCCTTGTCGAAAGCCACCCTCCGATCCCGTATGAGCGGCTGGAACCGTTCCTTGATATCGCTGACCTTGTGTACGTCAACATGATGACACGGGAAGATGTCGGCGCGGAAACTTTGCGGCAGATTCGGCAGTCTACCGATGGAATGTTATATATTGATGTACACATGCTCGCGTACGGCGTTCACAGCGACGGCGCGAGATACATCGAATCGGTTGCGCGATGGAAGTCGTGGATCGAACATGCGGATATCGTGCAATGCAACGAACGGGAATTTGCCGCCCTTATCCCAGGCGCCTCAAACGATGAGGACCGCGCTTCAACGGCATTTGCCGAAACAGGCATACGCGAGATCGTGGTGACGAGGGGCGAACAGGGGGCGGATATCTACTCCCGGGCAAGTGCGCCGGTACACATACCCGCACAGTTGCATCCCGATCCCGTCGACCCAACCGGCTGCGGCGATGCATTTGGATCCACCTACGCGTATTATCGCACCGAGGGACGGGATATACAGGAGGCAGGTACTCTGGCAGCACGCGCGGCTGCGTTTATCGTCGGGATACCGGGCTCGAAAGGCATAGAGAATTTGAAAGAACACATTCGATAGAACATGCGGATCTTAGTTACCGGAGCACACGGACTGCTCGGGCAGAAAATAGCAATTATTGCGGCGCAGGAGAGCGACCATGAAATCCTTCTCACGGACAAGGACAGGGATACGTTCTTCAAGAACCCACGTTTCGACTATCAGCAATTGGATATTACCGAGCGCGGTGATGTCCGCAGCCTCGTGAAGAACTATGCACCGGATGCGATTATTAACACCGCAGCCATCACCAATGTGGATGCGTGCGAAACGGAGAAAGAGCTATCCTGGCGCGTGAACGTTGACGGCCTGAAGAACCTGATTTTTCCTGCCAAGAAGCTCGGCACATGCCATGTCGTGCAAATATCCAGCGACTACGTGTTCGACGGAAGGTCGAAGGCGGCATATACTGAGACAGACAGGCCGAATCCGATCAGTTACTACGGCAAAACCAAGCTCGCTGCCGAAAACGCACTGAAAGCGAGTGGCGTCTCCGGCGCTGCTTTGCGAACGCAGGTGCTCTACGGAACGGGGTACAATGTCCGGCCGAATTTCGTGACATGGGTGCTGTCTATGCTGGAGAAGGGCGGTCCCTTCAACGTCGTGACCGACCAGATCGGGAACCCTACGTTTGTGGACGACCTGGCATTCGGATGCTTGAGGATTGCTGAGGCGAAGGCGAACGGCATCTACCATGTGAGCGGTTCCGAATCGGTGTCTCGTTATGAATTCGCGCGCGCCATAGCCGATGAGTACGGCTTCGATCCTGAGTCGATCGGCACAACGACCTCGGAAGAGATCGGCCAGGCGGCGAACCGCCCATTGAACAGCTCATTTTCTACGCTGAAGTTCGAGAGCGAATTCAGATACAAGCCGGCAAACGTGCAGCAAGGACTTGCACGGTTGTACCAGCAGTACCGCGAGGGCTCGAAGCATCTGAAAGTACTTTTCAAACATATATCTCAAATCGAAGAATCAGGTAGCGACAATGCTTGACATGAAGCGGATCCGGGAGAACCCCGATCTTATACGCCAGGGCATAGCAAACAAAAATGAGAAAGATACCGTTGGGGATATCCTTGAACTCGACGGCAAGCGGCGGGCGATTATCCAGGAAGTGGACGCGCTGAAAAACACGCGCAATGTTGTTTCCGACGAGATCGCGAAGCTGAAAAAGAACAAAGAAAACGCGGACGACAAGATCGCCGAAATGAAGGTCGTCTCGGAAAAGATCAAGGGCATGGACTCTGATCTGCGGGAGATCGAGGAGCAGATGGACGAACTGCTGCTTTTCGTGCCGAACATGGTGCACGAATCTGTTCCGGTCGGCAAAACCGAGAGCGATAACAAGCACATCCGCGAGTGGATTCCGGAAGGCATTATCGGACTGAATGCTGAGTCCGACGAAACCCTCCTCGATCACGTAGCACTCGGCTCGAAGCTTGGTATCCTGGATTTTGAACGCGGCGCAAAGCTGAGCGGCAGCGGTTTCCCGCTGTATATGGGCAAGGGCGCAACACTGGAGCGCGCGCTCATCAATTTCATGCTTGATCTTCATCTCGAGAAGCACGGATACAAGGAAGTATTCCCGCCGTTCGTCGTGAACACCGAGTCGATGCGCGGAACGGGGCAGCTTCCCAAGCTCGGCGATGACATGTACCGCTGCGCCGACGACGACCTGTACCTCATACCGACGGCTGAAGTCCCGATCACGAATATTTACCGAGGAGAAACCCTTGGGGCCGACGAGCTCCCGATGTACATGTGCGGGTACTCTTCATGCTTCCGACGCGAAGCCGGTTCCTACGGCAAGGAAACAAAGGGATTCCTGCGCGTGCACGAATTCAACAAGGTTGAGCTCGTGAAATACAGCATGCCGGAGAATTCGTACGACGAATTGGAGAAACTCGTGGGCAACGCAGAAGCGGTGCTGCAGGCGTTGAATATTCCGTATAGGCTGGTGCTGCTTTGCACCGGCGATACAAGTTTTGCCTCGGCGAAGACCTACGATCTTGAGATTTGGGCGCCGGGAGAGAAGAAATGGCTGGAGGTGTCCTCCTGCAGTAATTTCGAGGACTTTCAGGCGCGTCGCGCGAATATCCGCTTCAAACGGGATGCAAAGTCGAAGCCTGAGTTCATCCATACACTGAACGGATCGGGGCTGGCGACCTCACGCCTCATGATTTCGCTGCTCGAAAACAACCAGACCCCGGAAGGAAAGATCGTTGTGCCGAAGCCCCTGCAAAAGTACACGGGCTTCAGTGTGATCGAGTAGCGTTCATT
>PABJ01000080.1 GCA_002699105.1 Ectothiorhodospiraceae bacterium
CTACAGCATTGGCAGAAGCCTAATTGGCAGAAGCTAAACCCCTTCGCTCGCGAAAGAGACTGTTACGGAAGGATTGCGATGAACGGAAGCAAGAAGAGCGTGAAACCAAGCAGAAGTGCGGCGACTTTGCAGCAGGTCTTCAATATATCGAGGTTGATAACCATAAGTATCTTCTTTCGTTGAACTTGGAATGGTGTCTGAACTTTTGAAACTCATTTCCCGTGCCGAACTGTAACGAATCCCCTAACTCGTTAAGATTCAACACTTAGTGCTAGCTGATGCTTGTCGATCGGTCGTTCGCATTTTGTACAATACCGTTGGGTATGTACAGATTGGGCACAAGAAAAAGCTTGTTGCGCTTCTACCCTATGCGAAATCTCTGAGAGCTTGTTGGATGAATTGTATTGTCTTCTGGTGGGCTTCCTTGCGCTTCGTATCGCTGAGGAAGATAGGGGAGTCGAAGCGGATATGGACAGGGCAGTCCGGCCGGATGGGACCGAAATCGCGGATGAGTTTGCCATTGCTCCAGGCATTTGTCTTCAGAGCAAGAGGGATAATCGGAACGCCTGTCCGCTCCGCGAGCTTGATCCCGAGTGAATTGAATGAGTCAGCATCGAACGTATCGCTGCGGGTGCGCTGTGGGAACAGTATGACGGACATGCCTCGCTCTATACGTCGCGTGCCCTCATCGAGGACGGTCATCAAATCTTTGCGGGGATCGTTCCTGCTTACGACGATAGGTTCCACCGCCTGCATGATGTGCCCGAACACGGGGTACTCCATCAAGCTCGGTTTGATGACGAACGTGCAGCGCCGGATCGGATGCACGATCATCGGGAGGACAAACGTCTCCAGTGTGCTCATATGGTTGCCGATGATAACCGAAGGCCCATCCATGGTACGGACGTGCTGCATGCCCTCGATATGAACCGGAACCCCGCACCGTTCTAGCGAACGAACAATGCCGTGAGAAGCGTGTGTCCATTCCCGGGCTCCGAATTTCCCCCGCTTCGCGAGCCTTGATGCGCGAAATACGATCCCGAGCATTTTTCGGTAGAAGCACATTGTGGCACGCATCCGGCCTCTGCCGGGGACGTCAGCGGAGTGGTATTCGTCCGCTTCGGCGAGCGGACGATCGAATGGATCAGCTGGTGCAGCCGTTTTGCTCATTGGCCGATAACTGTCATGGTGCCTGTTTTACGGGTGCCGCCGCTTCCAAGAACGTACCTGTAGATGCCGGGAGCCAGGCGCGACGTCTGAATCTGCAGCGCGGCACTTCGCTCAACAGTACGGCGATCCACAACGCGGCCTAAAGCATCGAACACCATAAACACAGCTTCCCGGTTGCCGGGAAGCTGCACGTCGATAGTGGCGGTATTCCCGAAGACGACCGGGTTTGGGTAGCTCTGCGAAACCGAGAACGACCCGGGATTCAGCGGATTCTCGACTGAGACCGGCTTTTCATCGAGCGTTATCTGGCGCGGTACGGTGATGGTATCGGTACCGAGGTTTAATTTGAGGTTCACATACACATTATACTGCCCGGGATCGAGACCCTGCGTATCCCAGATGCCGAGTTCTTCCTTGTACTTTGGAAGAATGCTTGGCGAGCCAATAGGCCGCCTGTCGTCGGGGATCGCAGAAAGGCCGAATTCCAGCCAGTATTGATCGATGATGGCAGGGAACTCAGGGCCGCCGATGAGAAATGCCGATCCTTTTATAGATATCTGGTCGTCGACATACCCTGTGGTAGGATCGTCCACTCCCATGATCAACACGCCGCTTCCTTCACCGGCCCGTGGCTGCGCGCCGAACGTGCAGTTGAACAGTCCGATGATGGCATCGTTATCCGTATTGATAGCACCGTCGGGGATGTTGCAGGATGTCATGAATATCTGGCTCAGCGATTTCGCCACAACATCCGGTGCGATCTGGCATTGCACCATCGTCATCTGCGCAGTATCCGTGGACCCGACATACCCTCCCGAACCGTCGCAGATAGAATTCGTTACCATCGACCGCGATTTCCCCATCGCGAGAATCTCTCCGAATATACAGTTTGTCACCGCCACGCTCGACGAGGCCGATGGATACAGATTCCATGTCTCTACGTAGCTGTTCACAAACCTGATGTCGCGGTCAGCTGCGGGGTACTGATATGTGCTCAGGGTGGCGCCGTTCGTCAGGCCGGATACGGAAATGTCGCCGGCATGGTTGAAGATCGCGCCGACTGCCCGGAGCGCGGAATTATGTATCCGTGCGGTTGATCCGCTTTCGTTTATCATCCCCCACAGCAATCCGAAGCACCCGTCGTATGATGCGCTGTTCAGGATGCCCGATGCTGCTATCACACTATCCGGGTAGTGGTACTGCCCGGCGATAGCGTCGCCAGGAAACTGTATCTCGAGGTTCGAACCTGGCGGTGTCGTCAGCCAGGAGAGGATGCCGGTGCAGTCCGTAAACTCCGCATCCGATTCGCCCATCATCACGAACTCACCGACTGATGTCGAGTTCTGCGCAGTGAATTGCGATGAATCCAGGAGCGTCGTTGTCATATATCCGTTTGTGACGGTGGAGTTCACCATCAGGACCGAACTTTGATTCAATGTTGCCAGGCCCACGTTGTACCCGCCGAAATTCAGCGAGGTATTGTTCAGCAGCAGGCTGCTGGTTTGCTGCAAGAGCATATTCCTGTGGTAGAGATACTGCTGCACGAATCCGAATGAGCCGCCTGTGACTTGCAGCTTCCCTGCGTTGAGCAGAAAGACATTGCCATGCACGCGGACATCGACATCGTTGAAACGAAGCTGTCCGTTGTTCACGACGATGATATCGCCATACACGGTGAGGGAGGTATTCACATCTTTGATCTCGTTCTCGTTCGGAAAACCGACGATGAGATTTTCGTTCAACGTATCGCTCAGTATGGATGCAAGGTACTGCTCCCTGAACTCCGCATCTGAGCCGAGACGGTAGTGATCGATGTTGAACCGCGGCGAGATATCCTGCGCCTGGAGTGCGATTCCTGCCGCAAACAGCAGGAGGAAAGTGTATCTAATTTTCATTGGGCTGCCCATGGGGTTTCGAATGCATTTGGGAGTCATTATCTCAACTTGAGTTTCTTCATTACTTGATCGCTTGTCAGTTCTTTCAGCGCATCGCGGGCGATCCATTTTGCGGATTTTTCTTCGTGCTGTTCCAATTCGTTCGCACAATCAATCGCATGCTGATGCAGCATAATGCTGCGCTTGCCGATCTGCCGCAAAGACCAGTTTACAGCTTTTTTCACATAGTTTCTGTCGTCATCCGCACCTCGGGATATGAGCGGGAAGAATGCAAGGAACTCCTCGTCGTCTACGGATTTTTCGTGATTTGCGAGGCATGCCTGCAGCGTGAATCCAGCGCGTTTGACGAATTCCTCCTCGCGGTTGCACCACTCGGACGCCTTTTGCCATGCGTGTGCTGTCCGTGAGAACAGGTTATTGCACACCTGATCGCAAAGGTCCCATGAATTGAACGCCTTCGCCCAGCGGATCATCTGCGTGGGCGATACCTTCGCCGGTTCGTCCACCATCGAAGCAAGAATGCGTGCATCGTGGATACCCGTTTTCCAGAGCTTTAGCGCATAAGAGTGATTCTTGCCGATCTGGCGGGCGGTCTTCCGCAACTCCGGTATGGAAACCCCGATTGCTGTTTCAGTATTGATCCCGTAGCGGGCCATCCCTTCCAATGCTCCGGGCCGGGACTTTGACTGCAATTCCTCTATCAGCATTTCGACAGGCGGAGGCGAGGATTTGTTCATGTGACGAGACCCGAATGTTGAGCGATGAACTGGAAATTTGCAGTTCTGAATCGTGAATCACAACTCTGTTCACAGAATCGCATCCAGATTGTGTGAAATTCATTGTATGAAGGGTGTTTTTTTTACGATATTAACATCATGTTACGTGGATAGGCACGACCGATCGTTCTTATCTCCAGTCATCCATCGACAGTTACTGAAGTACATACCAGCATTACCGTTCACAGGAGCTAACGCAATGGAACCGACCCAAAGCAACTCCAAGCCCGAGTTCGCGCTACCCGAAGGAGTCGTTCTACAGGACCGCTACGTCATAGGGACTGTCCTCGGAACGCCAACACGGTTTACGATCACCTATGGTGCGACAGATCAATCTACGCAAGCAAAGGTGACGGTGCGTGAATTGTTCGTGGCAGAACTCGTGTCACGTTCCGCCGATGGTGTTGGTGTCCAGCAAGGATCGCATGAATCCGGTAAAAAGTTTGCATATGCGATCGATCAGTTTCTTACGAAAGCCCGCGCTATACCAACGGTGAAACACGATTCGATATTTAGTAATAGAGAGGTATTCGAATCGAACGGGACTGCGTATCAGGTAATGGACTATATCGAGGGCATGCCGCTGAAGGATTATCTTGAAAAGAGCGGAGGTAGAATCTCCGTGCAAGATGCTATGCGGCTGGTGGAACCGCTTTTGGATGGGCTGGCATTGCTTCACGGCAGCGGCGGAACACACAGTATGATCAACCCGAAGAACGTTCGTGTTATCCGTCAGATCGATGGTTATGCACTTGTTCTGATGGGGTTGGGTAACCCTCGCAAGCTCGAAACTGTCGATCCTGCATTTACAGCCCCCGAAGCGCAGGGCACTACACCATCGCTCACACCGGCGGCCGACGTGTACAGCGTCGCAGCCCTCTGCTATTATATGATAAGCGGTATCCTCCCTCAGGATTCTACCAAGCGCCTGCAAGAAGACAAGCTTACGCCGCTAACCAAGCTCGTTGGTTCAATTTCTGACGCTACGTCAACCGCCATCCATCGCGCATTACACCCGAGTGTTAACGATAGGACCGGCACAACGCAGGGATTCAAGGCCGCACTGCAAGGAAAAAGCAGAACAACAGCTCCGGCAAAACAATCGCTGCCGGATTCGGATGCACCTGTCATTGCAGGAAATCCATTCGATCAGCTTGAAGATGATCTGAATGCATCGAATGCTGATGCCCCCGATGAAACCATAGATTTTGGTGACGATGGTGGTACGCTTGAAGGCGAATACGAAGCACCTGTGAGCTCCGGAGGCAACAGAAAAGTATGGCTCATCGTCGCCGCCTCGGTGTTCTTTTTTATGATTCTCCCTTTCATCGTGTTCTTCTTCATGGTATTCCTTCCACTCATGCAGATCGGAAACGAATTCGAGCAGCAGTTCCAGCAGGAGTTCGACTCCATTCCGCAGGAAAATATGAACATGCAGAGCAGGGAGATGGAAGATCCTGAGAGACCCCCAAGCATGGATAGGGAAGACGCATCTCTACTCGTTCAGCAAGGCAATGCCGCAATGTCTAGCGGAGACTTCCAGAGCGCAATCGGGCTCTATGAGAGGGCAATTGAGAAAGTGGATAACCAGCCGGAGCTATATCTCTACCTAGCGAACGCACATCAGGCCGCAGAGAATGCTTCGAGCGCCGAACAAGCATACAGGCAGGCTCTCAGGATCGATCCGAACTTCGCCCAGGCACATGCGGGATTGGGTAGGCTGTATTTCGAGATCGGCAGGGAGGGCCCGGCATTCCAATCTTTCGATAGGGCGGTTTCCCTCGGCGATGAAGCCTCGATTAAATTTCTCCTTTCATTGGCGCAGGCAGGGAGCCCGCAAGCGCAACAAGTCCTCCAAAAACACGGCATCAGCTACTAAGTCCCTCGATAATCAGTAAGTATTGTCGCTTAGGCGACCGATTGGTTCGATTTTCCTTGCCTTGCAGGAATAAAATCAAGAATTTTACTGTTCATATTGTGGCAGGCGCCGGATGCCATGCACGTGAATGCTCCGATGAATAGGTAACCTTTCGGTAGCATCCGGCTGTCAGTCTGAAGAACCGCTTACTGATTGATTGAAGGAATGTTGATGACTGTACCCACCTCCATGAAGGCGAATATCCTCGCGACGATGTTCGCAGCATTGCTTTTCTCCGCAACTGCTTTTGCGCAGACGACGTACAACGAGCTTGAAGCGAAGGGCGATCCGAACAAGGTTCAGCTCTACAAGGAATCCGGCAAAGACGTCCAGGCACGTTTCGACTGGTTCCGCTCCATGCGTCTCCATCCGGGTGAAGAATACGAACCCGGCGCACGGCTCAAGGCTTGGGAACAGGCGCAGAAGCTTGATACCTACCGGCCGACCGTATTGACCAAAACCGGGAAAACAGTCGAGCAGAAGTGGATCAACCTTGGGCCCCGCAACATCAGCGGGAGAATTAACGGTATTGCGATCCATCCCCAGGACCCGGCAACGGTGTACTTCGTTGCTGCGGACGGCGGCGTGTGGAAATCCACCAACTCCGGCGAGGATTTCGTCCCGATAGCAGACGACCTGCCGACACAGGCCTATGGCGGCATAGCGATAGACCCAAACAACGGGGATAATATCTGGGTCGGTACGGGAGAGGCCAACGGAAACGGCACAGCGTATGCCGGTATGGGTGTGTGGAAATCCACAGACGCCGGCGCGACCTGGATCCGCACGAACTACAAGGACCCCAGCCGCGTCGCGGATATGAAGGTCCACAACAGCATCGGTGAGATCGTCTTTGTTGCAGGCGGACCCGACGGCCTGTACCGCACCGAAGACGGCGGCGAGAACTGGGAGCGCGTCCGCTCGGGTACGGCGTATAGTCTAGCGATGCATCCGACCGAAGACAGCATCATTTACGCTGCATTCCGGGATCAGGGTGTGCTGCGAAGCACCGACACAGGCAAAACATGGCAGAATATCTCCGGCTCCTGGGAAACTAATCCCGACATTGCGCTCGACCTCAGCGATATCCGCCGGATCGCCGTTGATGTCGCGCCCAGTGACCCGAATTACATCTATGCAATCATGGTCGCTGACGGCACGAACAATCTGCATGGGCTCGTCCGCTCAACAGACGGCGGCGAAACGTGGGAAAATGCCCGCGGCAACCTGCCAGACAATATCTTCGCCGGTTTCGGCTGGTACATGTGCGATATCGCCGTGAAGCCCGACGATCCTGAATTCGTCATGATCTCCTCCCTCCGCGTCTACTCGACCTCCAACGGCGGGGAGAGCTGGCGTTCGCGCAACGCATCCCACGTCGATCAGCATGCGGTTGAGTATTCCCGGGCGAACAGCGATGTCGTCTACATCGGCCACGACGGCGGAATCGATAGATCGGATAACGGCGGTTTCACGTTCACCAACTTGAACGACGATCTGCCCATCACGCAATTCTATCAGCTTGATGTCTCCTTCCTCGAGCCCGACATCATGCTCGGAGGCACGCAGGATAACGGTTCCAACCTCAGCACCGGAGCCAATCCCGACTGGAGGCATGTGCGCGGAGCTGACGGCATGTACTGCGCAATCGACTACGAAGATCCCAACTACATGTACGCCGAAATGCAGAACGGCCAGCAGCGCTGGCGTTCGAGCGATGGCGGTAATAGCTGGAAATCAATCAACGATGGCCTATCAGGCACGGGCCCGTGGGTGACACCATTCGTGATGCACACGACAGATCCGAAGACGCTCTTCACATACGTCGGCGGCTGGCTGTACAAAACAACCGACCGGGGCGATAACTGGTTTAAACTGCATGAGCGCATGGAATCCAACGGCTCGATCATTGTCATCTCCCAGTCGAAGATCGATCCTGATTACATGGCTGTAAGCATTAGCGGTTCGCGCCGGGTGTACCTTTCGACCGACGCAGGCGCTGACTGGGAACGCAAGGCCGAAGGCCTGCCCTCGCGCACATGCTCGGATATCTTCTTCCATCCTTCGAAGCTTGAAACCATTTACGCGACGTTTTCCGGCAGTTCCCCCACGCCCGTCATGATCAGCACAAACCTGGGCGACGAATGGGTGACAATCTCCGGAGATCTTCCGGGTATATCCGCCAACGCGATCGAAGTGAATCCGATGGACGACGACAACATGTATGTCGGTACCGACCTCGGTGTATATACGACGTTCGATGGCGGTGAGACCTGGCAGAAGCTCGCAGACGGCATGCCGAATGTCGCCGTGGTGGATCTTGATTTCCACGCACCTTCCGGGAAGCTCCGCGCCGCAACGCACGGAAGAAGCATCTACGAGATTACGGTTACTGTACCAGTGAACCTGGCGTTGTTCAATGCCCGGATCGAAGGCACGAGCGCAGTTCTCGATTGGAGCACGACGCAGGAAGCCAACCTCGTCGGCTTCGCGATAGAGCGCAGGACGGGAATTGCCGAGCGCTGGGATGAGATCGACTTTGTGGCAAGCAAGCCCGCAGCGGCGGGCCGCGGCTACTATACGTACACGGATAGCGAGCTTCCTGTCGGTGCGAACGAAGCAATCTATCGGCTCCGCTTCATCGAAGGCGACGGCTCCGAGCATTATTCCCACGAGATTCTGCTCTCGCTCGGCGGCGTAACGCCGTACGAATTCGCGCTTGATCAGAACTTCCCGAACCCGTTCAATCCTGTGACGACCATCCGGTATACCGTGCCGCAGACAGGCGATGTGCGGTTGTACGTAACCGATGCCAAAGGCACCACGCTTGCGACCCTCGTGAACGAAAAACAGCTTGCTGGCTCGCATACGACGCATTTCTCTGCAGCCGACGTTCCGAGCGGTATGTACTTCTACCATCTCGAAACCGCTGGCGGCAAACTCACCCGCAAGATGGTTGTGCTGAAATAACAGCTATGTTGATACGCTAGCAGCGTCTATTCCAACGCCCGGCTACAGCCGGGCGTTTTTTATATCCGTGTAAAGGGATTACCGTTTGACGAGCATGCCGGTACGTGCGGCTCAGTCAGTCAATATCTATGCGTATTTAAGCCATATCATTCGCCATGCATTTCTGGTGCTTTCTAGCCGCAGCAGCTCCATGCAGGGCAGATTTGTGTTTCTGAAAAAAAAGTTAGCAGCCAAAACGTTGATATATAATGAGTTGCGGGGATTGTATGTAGTGGAGTATAATAGGGGTATTGCATCTTATTGTTGGGTGAATTATAATTCCGCGAAACTGGAAGCAACAAGTACCTTTTGCGTGCACCGCCTGGCAGCAGGGAGTATTTTGGTTTCCATAATATTATGATTTTTTTGATTTAATATTTCGGGGGGTTCTTATGGGAACTTCTTTACCTCTCACCGCACTCCGCAGCGCATTTCCCGCCGCTGCCGCGCTTCTCTGCGCTTTTCTTCTTCTTTCCTGCTGCGATGGGGATATGGTTACCCCGCCGCCATCCGGACCGGATACGACGAGCCACGATTTTGTCTGGGATATAACCCAGATAGGGGTACGGCATACAGCTA
>PABJ01000081.1 GCA_002699105.1 Ectothiorhodospiraceae bacterium
CGACGATGTGCGTCTTGTGGCCGGTAGCAACGTCTCGATCAGCGAAGCCGGGAGCGACATCACCATCTCGGCAACGCCGGGCGGCGGCGGCGGTGATATTACCGGCGTTATTGCTGGCGAAGGTCTGCAGGGCGGCGGTATATCTGGCGATGTGGCGCTCTCTGTCGCAGACAAAAGTATTACACAACTAAAGCTTGCAACCCTCAACACACCACTCGCCGGCGATGCGCTCACATTCGACGGCACGGCGATGCGATGGGCAGCTGCCGGCGGTACCGGCGGTATCACGACTGTGAACGCCGGTAGCGGACTGACGGGAGGAGGAAGTACGCCAAGCATCACACTTGCAGTTGCTCCGCTCGGAATAAACAGTTCAATGCTTGCCGCTAACAGTGTGAATTCGACAAAGATCGCCGACGGATCAATTACGCGCGACGATATCAGTGTTAAGAATATCGACCTGAACCACCTCAACGCATCGGGCGCTGCTGCGGGGCGGGTGCTGGGTACCAACGGCACATCTATGCAATGGGTCAGTCCCTCCGGCGGCGGATTAACGCTCCCCTTTTCGCAATCGGTAAATATGCATACGCCAAATATCCTCTTCAACCTCGAAAACACGGGCGACTCTCCGGTGATGACGCTCTCCGGTAATTCTGCCGATCCGCTGCTTGATGTAGCGAACACAAATGGGATTGCAGTACATGCCGAGGGCGCAGGCGCAGGCGTTTCAGCCAGTGGGGACTACGGCGTGATGGGCTGGGCAGGTAGCGGAATCACGCTGCTTCCACCGCATGCGGGTGTTGCCGGAATAGGACGGCAGGAGATCGGAGTTGCGGGGATAAGCACAAGCAACACGGGTATATATGCTCGGACGCATGGTACCAACGAGTACGCGTTCATTGCCGAAGCACAAGGTAATGCACGCGCAGCAATAGGAGCAGAAAATGAGGCAGGACAGGTGTCCGTTCGTATTGCTGACAGCGACCATCAAGGAATCATTGTTAACTCCCCAGGACGTACTGCAAGGATAGGAGGTGGCAACGATCATAGCCCGACCGCATCTTTTTCGAATGAAGTCTTCGGTCCACCTTCTGTTTTTGTCACACTTGCAAGCAGCGCATGGGCAGGATGGTTTAATGGTGATGTATTTATAGAAGGTGACCTCCATGTGAACTCTACGCTTACAGCTTCATCAAAGTCCTTCCTTATCGATCACCCGCAAGATCCGGCAAACAAGTACCTCGAGCATGTCTCCGTTGAAAGCAACGAAAGAATGACGATCTACCGTGGCACTACTGTACTGGACCAGGACGGGAATTCGACTGTGCGGTTACCGGAGTATTTCGAATCGCTCAATACGAACTTCCAATACCAACTTACCTGCATTGGTGGTTGGGCGAAGGTGTATATCTCGCAGAAGGTGCAGAACAATGAATTCGCGATAGCCGGCGGCACTCCTGGACTGGAAGTCTCGTGGCAGATTACCGGCGAACGCAACGATGCATGGTCGGTGCAAAATCCACTCGAGGTGGAACGGCAGAAACCGTCGGAGGCAAAGGGCACCTACAAACATCCCGAAGTCTACGGAAAACCTGTAGAGCTGCGCGAAGGATACAAAGAATCACAAATCGGAAACACAAAATGAAAGGAAGTCAACACACACTACTTGTTTGCACGTTCATGGGGTTAGTGATCTCAGGAAGTGCACTCTATGCCCAGGCCCCGGTCATCAGCTACCAGGGTATTCTCACCGATGCTTCCGGCAACACCGTTGCCGACGGTTCCTACTCGCTGCAACTATCGCTCTATAACATTCAATCAGGCGGAAGCGCCTTATGGACGGAAACACAACAAGTCGAAGTCGTAAACGGGCTATATAATTGTATGCTCGGAACGGTGAAGCCGCTTACGCTGCCCTTCACATCCACCTACTGGCTCGGTATACGTATCAACGGAGGAACCGAGTTCGCTCCGCGCACGCAGTTGGCCATGGCGCCGTATGCCATGCACGCCCTGACGGCTAGCGGCGTTCAATCAGGGAAAGTTGTCACAAGCCTCAACAACAGGACCGACGATGTGCGTCTTGTGGCCGGCAGCAACGTCTCGATCAGCAAAGCCGGGAACGACATCACCATCTCGGCAACGCCGGGCGGCGGCGGCGGTGATATCACCGGCGTTATTGCTGGCGAAGGTCTGCAGGGCGGCGGCACAACAGGCGACGTCACGCTCTCTGTTGCGAATAAGGGTATTACACAACTAAAGCTTGCAACCCTCAACACACCACTCGCCGGCGATGCTCTCACATTTGACGGCACGGCGATGCGATGGGCAGCTGCGGGCGGTACCGGAGGTATCACGACTGTGAACGCCGGAAGCGGACTGACGGGAGGAGGAAGTACGCCAAGCGTCACGCTTGCAGTTGCTCCGCTCGGAATAAATAATTCCATGTTGGCCGGTAATAGCGTATCCTCTACAAATATTATTGACGCGACCATTACGCGCGACGATATCGCAGTCGGCAATATAGGCTTGCAACATCTTGATGCGTCCGGCGCAGCTCCCGGACGAGTTCTAGGAACAGACGGTGTGCATATCGAATGGATTTCTCTCCCCGGCGGCGGATTTACGCTCCCCTTTTCGCAATCGGTAAATATGCATACGCCAAATATCCTCTTCAATCTCGAAAACTCGGGCGACGCCCAGGTGATGACGCTCGCGGGAAAGTCCTCCGATCCGGTGGTTGAAGTAGCGAATACCAATGGAATTGGACTTCTGGCCGAAGGGAAGCACTCCGGTGTGACAGGCATCGGCACAAGCGGAGTTGTTGGCTGGGCTGGCAGCGGCATTGTTCTTTCGCCGCCCAATGCCGGTGTGGTCGGTATAGGAAGACAGGAAATCGGCGTTGTTGGCACGAGCTCGAGCAAGAGCGCAGTGTACGGACATTCCACTGCATCCGGGGAGGCTGCTATTAATACAGTCACCAGTTCCACGAGCGGGTTCGGCCTGATTGCTGAAAACACCGGGACGAACACGAAGGTGTGGCTCGCCTCAACGGGTGGCGTGATTGCGCAAACCACTACAACCGAAGGATATATAGCGAACTATAATAATGGTTCGGCCGGCAGGCACGATGTAAGCGGGCATTATGGCGTACTCGGCACAGAAACGCACGCTGGCAGGTTCTTCGGAAACGTACGGGTTGAAGGAGATTGCAACGTTGATAACTCGTTCACCGCTGCTTCAAAATCCTTCCTCATCGATCATCCACAGGACCCTGAAAACAAGTACCTCGAGCATGTTTCCGTGGAAAGCAATGAACGCGTAAATGTCTATACCGGCAACGCTATTCTCGATGCTGACGGAAGAGCAACGGTAGAATTACCCGGCTACTTCGAATCCCTGAATGCGGATTTCCGCTATCAACTTACTTGTATAGGCGGAGCGGCGCTTGTCTATATAGAGCAGGAAGTCGAGAATAACACATTCACCATTGCGGGCGGCCATACAGGACTAAAAGTATCATGGATGATAACCGCGCGCAGAACAGATCCCTGGGCGCAGCAGAATCCGCTTGTCGTCGAACGCGATAAAGCAGCGGAAGAACGCGGCACATACCTGCACCCGGCAGCATACGGCAAGACGGCTACACAGAAGCAAGGATACGATCAGCACCGCAAGATCGAGCAGCAGTTTGAAGAATTGCGTCGGCAACCACAGGAGAACTAGATATGAATTCATGGAAATATATAGCCCCGTTTCTCATCCTGCTTTCAGTGGGAATCTTCAGCGCAGCAGCACAGACGACGGTCGCAAGGCACGTCCTGGCATCTGGCGCTGTGAACGCTTCGGGCGGTAATTACGTAGTGCATGGCACGGTGGGCCAGCCTGCAATAGGTCCGGTGAAAGAAACGCAGTACGCAGCGTTCCAGGGCTTCTGGTATGAAAGCGGCAATACGAGTGTCGATATAGAACGCATCCCCGAAGCGCAGGCAATCGGGTTCGATCTCACCGTACATCCGAATCCCGCTGCCCTGCACGCCACGGCGACGCTACATAGTACTACAACAGGTACTATACAGCTCAGGATCTGCGATCTTCTCGGGCGTATCTACGGTGCATGGACAGAGGAAGTTGACGCCCCCGGCGTATACCGGATATCGATTCCACTCGACGGCTTCCCGGCAGGTATGTATCTGCTCGAAGCCAGTACAAGCGGCTACAGAACAACGAGGCAGCTTATAAAAGCACGATAAGGAAGAAAGCAAGGCAGAAATATGCGGTTCATCGGAGGAATAATCTTCCGATGCGGTTAACTATGTCCTAGCTCGCTTCTACTCTCTCAGGCAACTTCGCTCTACCATCACCACATCCTCGCGTTGGAGGGTAATCGTACCTGCAGAGGTGCCTTTGGGCTTGCGCGCTTACTTCTTGATGGTATATGCAACAGGTACATTATTTGCCTTGCAGGCAATGGAATCTCGTAGATGGAAACGCACCAATGAGCATCACCCCGCCAGTCACTGTCTCGACAGGCAGCACCGGCCTTGTCGGATTGCCGGTTGGGTACACGTACTTCTCCGGTAATTCCGGAATCTGTGCACGCGTGTCATCGATATAGCGTTCGGAACACTCGAAAAAGAATTTGAGGGTTGGTTTGGAGGGCATGTTGTACAGATTGTTCGGAGGGAGTGGTTTCTGCTGGAGGCTAGGGAGAATCTGCGTGTTATCGGTCTTGCGGACATCCTGGCGAGCGAGGGCGGTAAACGCGGCAACAAAAGGCTACGCGTTGATAGGACCGTAGTGGAGAACGCTCGAATGCACTCCGAACGAATGCTCCTCCGGCGGCAGTGAAAGACCGCCGGCAGTCTGGGCTACCGGCGGTGTTCGAACGTCCTATTTAATTGCGCCGTCTTTACTTCATGATGATAATGTTGTGCGACTGTATCGAATTTCGAGTGCGGAGTGATACCGAATACACACCTGGCGGGATCGCCTGCGCATCCAAGGTAAAATTGTGTGTACCAGCTTGGAGAATTCCGTTGTGCAATGTAGCAACCCTTTGGCCGTGAAGGTTGTAGATGATAATATCTACATGCGTTTGACGGACGAGGGAAACTGGAATGGTCGCTGCCGCAAGAGAAGCCTGAACGGGATTAGGATAGGCCTGTCCGAGCCTGATTTCTGCGGGCATTGAAACCGGCTGTTGTACAGATACAATCGGATTGTTTGTCTTGTAGATGCCGTTGCCCTCGGTACCTATGTAGATGGTACCGTTCTTCTCCTGCGCTATATTGTTGAATACCATATTATCGAGGCCATCGCTCATTTCGACCCAATCGGTTTCGGCGTTCTTCTTATAAAACACACCCTGGTAGGAGCATGCAGCAACCACCTGCATGTCGTGACCGACGGCCAAACCATGAACGTCGTGATCAAGGCCGGCGAGCTCTGTCCAGGAGACACCTTCGTCGGCTGAAAAATACACGCCGTTCCTTGTACCTGCGTAGACACCTTCACCGGGATATACGGCCATCGACAATACCGACGATTGCGGAAAATCGGTGAGTTCATTCCAGGTTGTACCGTTATCCTTGCTGCGCCACAGTCCGCCCCACGAACCGACAAACATCGTATTTCCAAAAAATGCAAACGCATTGATTGTCTGGGCACCTACCTCTCCGGTGAGATCCTTCCAGGTCGTGCTTCCGTTTATCAGCAGGTGGCACTCACCGTCTCTGCCGCTGATAAATATATCGCCATCAGGTCCGACTACAAGCTCTTCATAGTAGTATTTTGCGAGGCCAGTTGTATCCGGAATCCAGGATAAACCGTTATCGGTTGTATGATACACACCATCGCGGGCACGTCCGGCGTACAGAACATCGCCGGGGCCTATCGCTACGAGGCGGGCAAAGTCATCGTTTGTACCCATAGGGATCCACGAACCGCCTGTGTTATCGCTCTTCATAATCGGCCCCACACGGTGAGACATATACACGGACCCCTTGGAGTCTACAGCAAGACCGGATACCATGGTATTCGTGAGACCTTCGGAATGTTCCGTCCAGACTACACCGCCGTCTGTTGACCGGAATATCCCGCCCCAGTTCGTTCCGGCAATCAATGTCCCGGCGTCTGTACGGGTAATTTGATTCATCGGCCAACTTTCGGCATGGCCGAACTCCTCGTTCCACGTGCTTCCTCCGTCAGTTGACCGGAATATCTGGCCGTCATTGGTACCGGCAAACACTATCTGCTCACTCACTGCGTAAATGCAGGTGATCGATTGGCTCTCGATTGAACCTGTTGCCGCTACCCACGTCATACCATCATCGGTTGAACTCCACATACCTCTATTGTGCAGCGCCGCCCACATCTTGTTCCCGGCGCCTGTAAACGCCTCAACGGTGGAGCTCTTATCGGTCGTGTCAGCATAGGCCCAGGTAGCGCCATTGTCGCGCGAGACGATCAGACCTCCATTATGTAATCCTGCGTAAACAGCACCAGAACCAGCGGCATACATCTCCTGGATACGGGATCCGAATGGCGTAATATCTACGACGGTCCAATTGGCGCCGGCATCCGTGGACTTGAACATCCCGTCCCATCCTCCGACATACCAGTCGCCTGATGGGGTTACAGCCAGGCCGAATGCACTCTCTGAGCCGAAATTCGAGTCCTGCCATGTGATACCGTTATCGGTCGAAACTCTGAATCCGTTCTGCAAGCCTGCAAGTATACGGCCATCAGGGGCTTTCAGCAGCGTTCGCACGGTCGTTGATACCATACTGCTGTACCCCCAGGTAGCGCCTTGATCGGTGGAGATGAATACGCCGCCATCTTCCGTACCTGCGAGAATGTTCTGGTCTGATGTAACGGCAACAGTGAAAACCCTGCCGTTATATGGGCCTTTGGTTGGCTCCCAAGTGCCTTGTGCCTGAGATAGTTGAACGAACGTAGCCGACAGCAGTAATACCACCAGTAGCGATGCTCTTGTAACATAGTGTCTCATAGGTTCCTCCGCTTATGAGTGCAAAATGCGAAGCGGCACGTACCCGTCCACATGGAGCATGCACGATGTTTGAGAATCAGAATTGATGAATCTGCCAAATAGTAGTTATTTGCCTCATAAATAGCAATTCCGAATATGCATGGATGGAGATAATCATGGCTGGAGCATCCTGGTATTCAGAATCGCAATTCGTACATCCAGGCTACAACTGTCCAATTCGCAGGTCGCAACCCTCCGAGATTTCCGACACTCTCAGAAGTTGTTTCACTAACTCGGTACCTTGTTCGACCTTCGGGAAACTCTATAGCTCCTTCCGCAATCGCCGGAGCACATTCTCCATGCGCTTTCTCCAGCCCTCGTTCAACCGGATGATCTCTAGTGTGGGAGATGTGCTATGCTGTACTCTTTGTCCAGATGGAGTGGTTTTTCCTGCAGTCCTGAGAGAAGCAGCCTGTGATCCATCTTACGGTCCTCCTGGAGTGCACGCTCATATCCTGCAGCTATACAACACTCCAGCTAGCCTACGAACCGCCCCCCCGCTTATCGAACCTCGCCTCCAATCGGAGTCTGAAATCAGCCGCCCCCGGCTATTGCCTTCCTCGTCAAAACTGCGTATAATCCCATCATGCCGCGAGAGTAATTCAGTGGTAGAATGCAAGCTTCCCAAGCTTGACGTCGCGGGTTCGATCCCCGTCTCTCGCTCCACACGCCCGGAACAACCCGGGCGTTTTATTTGCACCATCCCCGCTCCCTGTCACGGCGGAGTGCGGCCCAGCCGAACGAAGCGGGATCGCTCCACACGCCCGGTACAACCCGGGCTTTTTTTTGCACCATCCCCGGCTCCCCGTCCCGGCGGAGTGCGGCCCAGCCGGACGAAGCGGGATCGCTCCACACGCCCGGTACAACCCGGGCTTTTTTTTGCACCATCCCCGGCTCCATGTCCCGGCGGAGTGCGGCCCAGCCGGACGAAGCGGGATCGCTCCAACGCCCCCGGTACAACCCGGGCGTTTTTTTTTGCGGCATCACCGGTTCCCTGTCCCGGCGAAGTGCTGCCCAGCCGGACGAAGCGGGATCGCTCCAACGAGCCCGGTAACCTGCCGGGCGTTTTCTATTTGTACTTCGCAAGCTTGACGCCGCGCGGGTTCTCCCATCGGGATCCCTACGGGGCATCACCGGCTCCCTGTCCCGGCGGAGTGCGGCACAGCCGGACGAAGCGGGATCGCTCCACACGCCCGGAACCAACCGGGCGTTTTTTTGGGTGCCATCACCGGCTCCCTGATCCGGCAAAGTGCGGCACAGCCGGACACGCCGGGATCGCTCCACACGCCCGGAACAACCCGGGCGTTTTTTTTGCACCATCACCGGCTCCCTGTCCCGGCGGAGTGCGGCACAGCCGGACACGCCGGGATCGCTCCAACCATTGGCATTCCCTAGCTATAAATAAAAACCCCTCCTGGTGGAGGGGTTTTGCGGCGGTGAGTGCTGCTGTGCGAGTAGGTGGGGTCTCACCGCCTTTGTGGAGGTTGTTGATGGTGCTGTGAATGCGGGGATGGGGTCCTTTAGTTATTCCACTATGATGATGGGGACGGTGGCGGCGCTGCTGCCAGGCGCGCCGGTTATATTCAGGAGATACATCCCGGCAGGGACACGTGCCCCGAAATCTATCGCGTGTGTGCCGGGATGAATCTCTGTGTGAGCATTGTTGTATATCGTTTCGCCGAGGAGGTTTGTAAGCTGAACCCTGCCGGCGAACGGTGCGTCAGTATTTATTGTATAGTGCAGTACTGCTCCGCGCTGCAGCGGATTCGGGTAGACGCGAAGATCGATACTTGCCGCCGTCGGCAGGTCGCCGATGCTGGTGATATCTATTGCATTCGCGCGAAGCGGAATATCGATGGACGCCGAACCCGGCGCGTTGGTTGCCACCGTGAGCGTTGCCGTCTTCTCGCCGAGCGAGACTGCCTGGAACGCCACTGTGAGATCGGCGCTTTCGCCTGGGGTTATAGTCATAGGAAAAGATCCACCGGTCACCGCGAACGCCCCTTCGGCATCTCCGGTGATGGTTGCTGCCGAGACCTCCAGCGCCGCAGTGCCGGTTGATCTAATCGTAACTATTGTATCGCGCATCTCGGAGAGATCCACGTTGCCGAAATCTATCGTCGTGATATCGATCGTCACGTCGCTTTCGGGTGCCGCTACCCCCCGACCCGTTGTGGGTACGGTGAGTTCGGGCTCGTTCGTCGCGTCCGAGCGGATGACGAAGCCGACATCGAAAACGCGCACCGCATCGGGCATAAAGCTCAGTGTTACCGTGGTGCCGTTACCGGGCGGTATCGTGATCGGCAGCGGATCGGAATCCACCGAATACAGCGGGGCTTCCGGACCGGTGAGCGCAAACTCGGAGAGCGTCAGGTCGGCCTCGCCGGTGTTCATGATGTCGATCATCTTGACGCCGGTTTCGCCCACGATGACGTCGCCCATATCGATAGTTGAAAGCGTCAGTTCGATGATGCGCGACTGCTGAATGCCCTTCCCGGAGACCGTGAGAAACTTCTGCGAACCGTTGGAGGCATCCGAGTTGATGACTATGCGTCCGCCGAAGTCCTTCGCCGCATTTGGTGCGAACTCCAGGGTGATCGTCTCGCTTGCCGAGGGCTGGATGGTGAAGGGCGGATTGACGTCGAGCAGTGTAAATACATCGTCGGGATCGTTTTCGAGGAAGAGTCCCTGCACTGTAAGCGGCGCCTCGCCCGTATTGGTGATATCGAAACTCATCTCGTGCGTCGTGCCGACCTTCCGCTGTCCGAAGGAAAGCGATGATCTGCTCAGATCGATGCCGGGAAGAAGCTCCGTGCCTGTACCGCGCAGGATGAAGTCGTGCGTTGGGCCGTTGCCCGCATCGGTGGTAAACCGCAGGCTGCTTTCGTAGAGCATCGCGTCCTGCGGATCGAATGTTGCCGTAAGCTCGAGCTCCGCGCCGGGGGCGAGTTCGTACGGCAGTGCAGGCAGTGCGATATCGAACACGTCCATGCCGGCAATCGCTACTTCGATCGCTGTAATGTTGAGAGGTTTGGCCCCTGCGTTGCGGACGGTAAACGTGTAATCCTTTTGCGTGCCGAGCGGGACATCGCCGAAGTCGATCGTGCCCATCGGCAGATCGCTTTCGAGTAAACTCGTGAATACATACTTGAAGAATCTATCGGTAAACTGGAAGACGGGCACTTCAACGCCGCTGCCCACGTATGCGATGTCGTCGATGACGAATGCGCTGCTCCAGCTTGCGTTTTCAATGGGGAAATCGTCGAACTCCGCCCAGGTATTTGCCTGCGGATCGTAGCTGTAAAAGCTCGTGTGCTGCGCTGCGGTATTGTACGGCCCCGTCAGACCGCCGCCCACGTAGCCCTTTCCGTCTGCTGCAAAGGCAACGGCCGCCTGCCGCGCTCCGCCGGGGTAGTTCGGGAGTGGCGTCCAGGTAACGGTGGTGGGATTAAACTTATAGAATGTCGCGACCTCGTCGTTGGCCTTGCCGAGCCCTACGTATGCCTCATCGCCGATGACGAAGCTTACAGGGAAGATCACCGGGCCGCCGGGGTATTCGCCGAGGTACGACCAGGTATCGGTCGAAGGCAGGTACTGCCAGACGTCGCTGAGGATGTTGGTGCCGGAAAAGCCGCAGCCGAGATAGGCCACGCCGTCGAGCACAAAGCAGAACATGCCGTCGCGGGGGCCGCCGGGGAAACTCGCGACCTCGGTCCAGCTATCGGTGGCCGGGTCGTATTCCCACATATCGGATAGCGGTGAGAAGCTGCCGTCGGGGTCTCCGCCTCCGACGTACCCTTTACCGTCTATCGTGAAGCCCCATGCCCAGCCGCGCGGGCCGCCGCCAAGATCGGCAAGCTGCGTCCACGTACCGGTATCAGGGTTATACTTATAGAAGTCGTCCGAACCCGGGCCACCGCCAAAGTAGCCCTCGCCGTCGATGACGAATGCGATTCCGCCGTCGGTGGGGGGGCCTTCATACGGTGCGATTTCTACCCACTGCGCGAAGGCTGCACTGGCGGTGAGCACGAGCGAAGTTAAAATCTGTAAACAAAGTTTCATGGCTGCGTTACCTCTCTACGGATCATGATGCGAATGTCTTGTGACTACTCAGTTGACTCACAACAAGCCCAATAGTTACAGGTATTTAGCACGATATATGGCGAACTTCGGCCAATGACACGCTCCCGCCTGTGAGTGCCGCGTTCCCTTCCGTAAACGGCTTATCGCGCTGTAACCGCAGGTGGCAGGATGTGCGATGCCGTTCGCCGAAAGCGCCCCGTATTGGGGTGGCGGTCTATTGACAGTTTGTGTTATATGGGTAGATTACACGTAGAAGAACACAAACTTTGTTCTGTACGCCATGCGATCATCGCATTCAATTGCCTCCGAATCTGCGATGTCTCGTTATTTGCGTAACGAGACATTATTGCACGTCATTTTTTGGGTCGTCTACCTGACAAATGAGGTGGTAAGCTTCATGCTGTCCTCTGGTTATGATGACGGCGCGCAGCATATTGTCCTGAAGGAACTCCTTCTCCACATCCCGATTATAGGGGTGTTCTATTTCAACTACTCCTTCCTTATTCCCCGCTACCTGCTCAAAAAGCGCTACATCGTGTTCGCGATTTGGGTAGTGATACTCTTCCCCACGCGCTACGTCCTGTATTATCTCGATTCCATTTTCCTGGACTGGTACTTCGGGACCGAGAACATGTTCGTGGACTACACGATGATGAGCTGGGCGTCCATTGTGTTCAACACGCTCTTTTACCTGCTCATCAGCACGGGCGCAAAGTTTACCCGCGACTGGTTCTATAACAGAAAGCGCATCGAGGAACTGGAACAGCAGCAGCAGGATGCGGAGCTTTCCTTGCTTCAATACCAGATCAGTCCGCATTTTCTCTTCAACACGCTGAACAATATCTACTCCCTGGTGCAGCGGAAGGCTGAAGAAGCGCCGGAGGCGGTGCTGAAGTTTTCCAACATCATGCGCTACGCAATGAAGGATACGTTCGAAGGCGAAGTATCGCTGCAGCACGAGGTGGATTATCTCAGGAGCTTCATCGAGCTTCACCGGCTGCGGCTGGAACGCCCGGAGATCGTTGCGTTTGAGGTGGAAGGCGAGGTATCCGAGGTCTACGTGCCGCCTATGCTGCTGATTCCGTTCGTGGAAAATGCATTCAAGCACGGCGATACGTCCTCGCCGAAGGCATTCATTTCGATCCGGCTCAGGATCAGCGGCGCGAAGCTGGAGTTCACCGTCCATAACCGCGTCGTGGAGCGCAAGAAAGACGATACCACCGGCATCGGCATACCGAACGTGACGCGCAGGCTGGAGCTGCTTTATCCGGATAAGCACACATTGGATATTGCATCATCGCGTGAAGAGTACCGCGTGGCATTAACCCTGGATCTGCAATGAAGTACCGCTGCATCGCAATCGACGACGAGCCTTTAGCCCTGGATATCATCGAGGATTACGTCTCGAAGATCGACTACCTCGAACTCGCCGGACGCTACACCTCCGCCGTGAAGGCGGTCTCCGCGCTCCGCGAATCCGCGGCTGATATTCTCTTTCTTGATATTCAGATGCCGGAGCTTTCCGGATTCGAGCTGCTCGATTCCCTGCCGCAGAAACCCAGGGTAATCTTCACTACCGCCTACGATTCCTACGCCGTGAAGAGCTATTCGATCAATGCGGTGGATTATCTCCTGAAGCCCTTCCCCTTCGCGCGGTTTTTGCAAGCCGTGGAGCGGGCAGTATCGCAGGAGCAGCCCGCCGTCGTGGAAACCGTCCCCACCCCGCCGCCGGAGCCGGACTATATCTTCGTCGCGTCCGGAGGGAAGATTTCCAGGATGCCGCTCAGCAGCATCCTGTTCGTTCGCGGACTGAGCGACTACATCGAGATCGTCACGACCGACAAGCGGTATGTCGTCTATGAAACGCTGAAACACCTCCTCGAACAGCTCGATAGCGACGATTTCA
>PABJ01000082.1 GCA_002699105.1 Ectothiorhodospiraceae bacterium
ACGGATTCTTCAACAAAAATGCACCGTACGAAACGCGCCCTATCAGAGTGCGTACAACAGGAGCGCTGCGGCGCATGCACCAAACAGAGATGCCAACGCGTTCACAGCATCGTTGTTGATCCATGCTACACCGCCGGTGTGATTCGTTTCAAGGTCGTGATGTATACGGCGCTCGGTCGTAACACCGCAAACCGCACACGTGTACCTGGTCTGCAACGAAGCACCGAGGATGCTGTCGAAAACATTGCCCGCAATACCGGCAGCGAGCACGATTCCCATGATATGAACCAGGTCTTCGGTTCCGGGCCAGAACGCTGTCCCGATGATGCCGATTCCGAGCGCACCTGCTGCTCCGCCAACCGTACCCAGCAGCGTGATCCCCCCGGAGGTGCCCGGTGGTACACGTTTGAAAGTGAGGATATGCCGTGGTGCTTGATGGGAAAGAGCACCGGTCTCCGTGGACCATGTATCTGCCGTTACTGCAGCAATGGAACCGAGATACGCGGCGTACCAGAAATCACTTGGATATGCCAACATGAACAGCGCGCACAGCCCTCCGACACCGCCGTTGGCCAGCACCTGTGCTGCGTCGCGGGTAGAGCCTTTTTCGTGAAGTTGCTCGAAATCGGCTTTGTGCTTCCTGCCTGCTTTCGATAGGAGGCTCGAGAGTATAAAGAATGCAAGAATCGGGATCGTCCACTCCCAGCCGCCGACCCCATATATCACGGCCGCAAGGATGAACGTTGCCGCAGCACCGCTGAGCGTAAGCAATCGCAGGTAATACGATGGGACCGCAACAGCAGCAGCGAGTCCGATTGCAATGAGAATCTGCATGAGGACAATATAATGCAAGCGAGAATTTTGGATTCAACGCTTCAGGCATGCACATTGCGAAATCAGAGTTCCTTATGATGCATCACAACAAATGACACCCAAAATCCTGTTTATTTTCCCGCACCCGGATGATGAAGCCTTCACTGCCGGCGGGACACTGGCGCGCTACGGTCTATCCGGTGACGCAGAGGTACATCTTTACACAATGACGCGAGGAGAGGCCAGCCGGATCGTGCAACTGCTCAAGCTGAGTCCGGATGAACTGGCGCGGAGGCGTGAAGAAGAGATCCAGCGTTCGAGTGAAATTCTGGGCGTCGCATCGTTCCGTCAAGGCGAGTATGCCGATAAGGGGATGCACCTTCTGGATCCCAGAATCATCGAGCGGGATATCGAAGATTATATCCGCTCAATAGAGCCGAACGTGATTGTGACCTTTGATGTGCAAGGCGGATCGGGTCATTCCGATCATATCGTCGTGCATCATATCGTGAAAAGGGTGTTCTGCGAGATGAAGGAATCTGTCGACTACCTGCGCAGGCTCGCATTCGTATCGCTGCCGGAAGAGCTCGTCAACGATTGGCCGAGGAAAGTGTTCGGCGTACCCTGGGATCAGATAGATGCAGCGGTCGATGTCAGCGCGTATAACGATAAGGAGAGGGAGGCGATCCTGGCACACGAAAGCATGCGCCAGGATTTCGAGGATAATAACTTCAACAACTGGATGCTCTGGGAAACAGAGTACTACAGCTTCTTCCAGGAATCCCACCAACCGCCGCTCGGCGATCTGCTTTCGGGACTGAATAGTTAATTCTGTATCAGGTGCTCGAGTTCGGAGGCGAACTGCACTGCGACTAGTTTGGAAACGCCTTCCTCTTCCATCGTCACACCGTAAAGCGTATCGGCAGCTTCCATCGTGAGCTTGTTGTGCGTCACAACGATGAACTGCGTGTTGTTCGAAAAACGCCGCAGGATGCGTACGAAGCGTTCGATGTTTGCATCATCGAGAGGGGCATCGACTTCGTCAAGAATACAGAACGGGCTGGGCTTGACAAGGTAGATTGCGAACAGCAGCGCAATCGCTGTCAGTGTCTTCTCGCCTCCGGATAGCATCTCGATGCTGTGTGGACGTTTCCCGCGCGGTTTCGCAGTGATCTCTACCTTCGCTTCAAGAGGGTCGTCACTCTCGAGCAAGATAAGGTTCGCCTCATCGCCTTCATCGAACAGCGACTTGAAAATCGTGATGAAGTTTTCGCGCACCTTGGCGAAGGTTTCAGTGAATTTCTCCTGCGCCGTTTCGTTGATCTCTTTGATTGTTTCGTCCAGTGTCTGCTGGGCTTCAATCAGATCGTCGTACTGCGCGTTCAGGACTTCGAGCCGCTCTTTTTCTTTCTTCCATTCTTCAAAAGCCAGCGGATTGACGAGCCCGAGTGATTTTACTTTTACCCGGAGATCGTTGATCTCATCCTTGGCTTGCGCCAGATCGAATACGTCGTCGTCCTCAAATCGCTTTCGCACGAGCTCGAGTTCGAATTCTTCTTTGCCGTGTTCTTCGAGATTCTTGATTTGCTGCTGAATCTCCTGGACCTTCAGCTCCATCTCATGGACGAGGTTGACAGATTTGCCATGGCGATCGCGTTGCTCATCAAGCTTCTGTTCGAGCTGTTCCACATTCTCGCGTTTCTCCGTCAGGACGCTTTCGGCTGTGTTGAAGACCTCTTCTGCTTCCTTGTGGTTCGTGCGCGCAACCTCAAGCTCTTGCTCTGTCCGCTCGATCTCCTCGCTTAGCTCCGTGACCTGTTCGCGGGCTTCTTTCAGCTCTCGCTGCGCTGTTTCGCGGGCAAGTTCGGTATCGTCCTGCGTGGTTGAAATACGTCCGGCTTCGTACTCAAGGTTTTGAATCATCCCCTTGAGCTGCGCAACCTTGATGTTCAACTCGTTCAACTCGCCGTTGCTGACGCCGTAGGCCTGCTCAAGTTCGCTCAGAGCGTTCTTTTGATTTGTTTCCTCAGCCTCGAGCGTCTCGCGCTGTGTGCCCAGTTCTTCGAGCCTCGGATCGATGACGGAAATCCGCTGTCTGATTTCCTCGGTCTCGTTCTGCAGGCTCGCTAGTTCTTCGTTGTTCTCGTTCAGCGTTCGCTCAAGCTTTTCTGCGTTGAATCGCAACTGCGAGAGAGATTTCTCGAATTCCGAGAGTGCGTGCTGGCTGGCGCGCATCTTATCGGAGTAGACTTTGATATCGATATCATTGTGTTCGAAGGAGCGTTCTTCGAGGATTTCCTGATTCTCCTTCAATTCCGCTTGAAGCGTAACGACCTCGGCATTGAGTTTCTCAATCTGGTCGCGCTTACCGATGAGGCTGCCTTCGTCCTTCTTGTGGCTGCCGCCGCGGACAAGGCCCTCACTGTTGAAGACATCTCCCTCGAGCGTAATGCATCGAAGTTGCGGATATTCCTGAATGCTCTTCCGGGCAACCTCGGCATCACGTACAACAAGAGTCTTTTGGAGAAGGTAGCTGAACAGGCCTTGGTACTGCGCGTCGTAGTTCACCATCTCGTATGCCCAGCCCAAAACGCCGTCGCCGGCTATGGAGAATGGAACAGCCTGTGTCTGCGGGATCTTCGAGAGCGCAATGAAGGTTGCCTTGCCTTTTCTGTAATCCTTCAAGTTCTGCAAGCCGCTGATAGCATCAGGCACGTCCTTCACGACGATATAGTACAACGCGTCGTGCAACGCGGCTTCAAGTGCAACGCGGTACTGCTCATCGGTATTGATGAGTTCAGCCACGGTTGTGTTTTGGGACGACGACCACTCGCGGTTCTTCATCAAATGCTTGATGCTCTCGCTATAGCCTTCAAGCCTGTCGATGAGGCTGTTGAGGAAATCGATCTTCGTCATGCGTTCGCCGATTTTGCTTTGCATCTCGAACGCACGGTTTTGCAGGGTATCTATCTCACCGCGCAGTGTTTGCTTCTTTTCCTGCATTGAATTGAATTCGAGCTCGGAATTCGCTGCAGCCGCCGCGAGGTCTTTGCCCTCCTCTTCTTGTTGGTTCAGGTTGAAGCGGACTTCCTCAAGCTGAGACTCAGCGGTTTTGTTCTCTTCGTGAAGCTCTGTCTGTCGGCTCTCTATTTTACCGAGCCGGGCAGTTATACTTTCCTTTTCGCGCTCAAGATTCGATTGCTCCTGACCTGCCTCCATACGCTGTGTCTGAATCGTCTGCACATCCTCGCGTTTCGCGCGAAGTTGTTGATCAAGTTCCTGATGAGATTCGCGCTTTGCTTCGGCGCGTTCCTTCACTTGGTCGAGTTCCTGATTCAGTTCTTGACCTTTCTGCGTAGCGTTCTCTTTCTCTTCGCTAAGCTCGGTGAGCCGTTTTCCATACTGCTCTATGGAGCGCTCGTGACGGCTGATGTTTTCGAGAAGAGATTTCTTTCGCTCGTTGTCGACGAGGAGTTTTTGATCGAGCGATCCTATAATGCCGGAATAGTGCGTGACGTTTTTCCGTGCTTCGGCGACGTTACGTTCAGCTTCATGTTCTTCCTCACGCAGAACGCGGAGAAGCGCTTCATCGTCGGCGAGTTTGTGGTGGAGAGATTCCTTTTCGCTGAAGGCCTGACTCAACCGCTCTTTCAGTGGTTCGAGACGCAGGAAGAGGTTGGCATAGTCGCGTTCGAGTACGTTGATTTCAAGGCTGCGCAGACGTTCCATGTAGTCGTTGTACCGCTCAGCCTTCTTGGCCTGGCGGTTCAATGAGTTTACTGCCTTCGCAACTTCGGAGATGATGTCGTTCACGCGAACGAGATCGGCTTCAACATCTTTGAGTCTGCGCTGAGCTTCTCGTCTGCGCGTCTTGTACTTGGTTACCCCGGCAGCCTCTTCGAACAGTCTTCGCCGCTCTTCAACTTTATCGCTGAGGATGGATTCAATCATCTTCAACTCGATGACGGAATATGCGTTCGAACCCATACCCGTATCCATGAAGAGGGACACGATGTCTTTCAGACGGGTAACATTTTTATTGAGGAGGTATTCACTATCGCCTGACCGGAACACACGCCTCGTTACGGTGAGTTCGTTGTATTCGATCGGCAGAATATCTCTGTTGTTCTGTATGGTGAGGCTTACCTCGGCCATATTGATAGGTTTTCGGGCTTTCGCGCCGTTAAAGATGACATCTTCCATCTTATCGGAGCGAAGCGTAGAATACCGCTGCTCACCCAATGCCCAGCGAAGAGCATCAACGATGTTTGTTTTTCCGCAACCGTTAGGTCCAACAATTGCAGTGATACCGTCGTTTAGCTTTAGATTTACCTTGTCAGCGAACGACTTAAACCCAAAAATTTCTATATTACTTAGATACATTCAGTGTAATGATCTTATTTCAAGCTATAATCCCTGAACATATAGCCAAATATGTTGCAAATACATTGTGTGGTCAATGGTGTTATATTGTCCATCCATAGTTAATATGAATAGAACCACCAATCCCACAAACAATATACTGCCTGTAATGTTAAAATAGAGCTGGCGGACATCAAGAAGAATGGATGTCCCTTTAAGCAGGCGGATCAAGATCCAGATATGCATAGCAATGAAGGAAGCGAGGAAAATGACCTCAAATACTGGAAGGTCCATCAATCTGTACGCCACCATCCCGATGGGTGCAAATACCAGCAGCGGGAGCGCCGACCACATTGCGATAGTGTAGCAATCGAACAGCAGAAGCTTTGCCCTGAAGAAGATAGATACCAGCCTCACGAGTAGTGCATAGACTACGAGAAAGAGGTAGTATAGAGCACCCATGACGAAGATGTTCTCCATCGGGTTCCATGCTGTGTAGTTTACCCACTGCTTCAACCAGGGAGCGACAAAGATATGTGAGAGGATAAAGTCCGCGAAGTAGCTAATACGGTAGTAGAAGAGCAGGTTGGAACCGAACAGCGATAGGGAATATGCAGCAAGCAATCCGACGAGGGTCGTCTGCAGGAACGAGAGTATCCGTTGATCGCGCACGTCAGAGAAGAAATTGTGCGGCCGGAGGAATGCCCGAATCGCATTTTCGCGGAATCTCCGGAACAGATTATACATGATAGCGAATGCGAAGACAAGAAGAATGCCTGCGATGACGAATATCGCCGGATGCTCTTCCTTGTAGTCTCCGCTCGTCACGACCGGCGGTTTTTCATTGTTGAAGCGTGCCTTCACGACATCGTAGGCCAGACGTTTCTGCCTATAGGCATTCATGATTCCGGTCGTGGCGGTGTACTGGTAAACCCGGTCGTATGTCATTATGGGCAGCATGACCTGCCAATCTGCAAAGGCATGAATGAAGAGACCGGGGAATTCGCTATCCATGATTTCAGGATAGAGCTTCAGGATGTACTCGGCCTGTGCATCGATACTGCGCGGATCGGAATGGCCGTTAAAGTTGCCGACCTCGATCGGATACATCAAGGTTGTAAGCAAGACCGGCCTGCCAGTTTTCGTTCTGGGAACGCGCGCTAGTTGCGAGCGCGATTCATCAATGGAACCAGGAGGAAGATCGTACCCGATAAAATCGATGTACTCAGGGATATCCGTGCCATTTAATGCTGCATACGTGATATAGTAAAGCTGGTCGGCATATGATTCAGCAATAGAAGAGAGGTTATTCGCATAAATCTCTATCCCTGATGCCAGTCCATTTGCACCTCGCGTTAATCCCCATGCAATAATCGACGGATTGTTCGCATCCCTGCTTACCATTTCCTTTAATGAATTCAATGCAGAGGTCTGAAGTCCATCGTTTGCAAGAACCTGTGATGGTACTCTTGATAGAGGGAGGTCTTGAAAAACCAGCAGACCATACTTATTACACATCCCATAGAAATGCGGATGAACATTATGCGAAAGGACCTTTACTGCATTCGCACCGGTGTTTTTGAGAAGCAATACGTCTCGTTCGATTTGAGATAGAGACATGCTTGCTCCGTGTTCCGGGGAGTTGGGCATATAATTGATGCCCTTGATTAAGAGAGGCTGGCCGTTCAGTACCAAGCCATCTTCTGAAGCACGGATGGTACGGAATCCGAAGTCGATAAACGATTCATCTATAATAGTATTGCCATGCAGCGTAAGCAAACGTGCTGTATAGAGGTTGGGCGCCTCAGGACTCCAAAGACGGATAAGAGGAACCTGCACCGAAATATTTACAGGGATCAGCCGGTCAGATTCAATATCGGTAGTAGTGCGTTCGCTGACTGCAACAACAACATTTGTCGAGGGATCGATGATCTCCACATAGTGAGAGACGCGGGATCTTCCGAAAGAAACCGGGGTCGAAGAAGTATCACCCTCAAGTTTGTTGAGAGGACCGGAATTCAGAAGAGTGCGAAAAGAAACCGTACCTGGGCGGTTTTCACCGCTGAAAGATGTTGAGATATTCGTTTCTTGTGCCCAGACGGGGCCATTTGCGACGATACCTACATCTTGAACGATTCCGCCATAGTGAATATTATCCCACAGCCGTTCGCGTAACGGCGTGGTTTCGCTCGAATTCAGGGAATTATCCACGGATACCTGGATTTCGTTCGAGCCCCGCTTCAAAATCCCGGGCTGGAGCTTGAAACTAAAGGACCCGTCTCCGGAGTGTTTCCCAATAAATTTGCCATTGATTCGTATTTCGGAATAGTAGGGGATTGAGAGTGCCACGAACTGGAAGACATAGTCTTTCAGAAGCACAGCATCCACACGGAATGTCTTGCGGAATTCCACCTTCGCCGGTTCAGGGAAACAGGCTGGAACCCTCACGCGGCGCCAGGTTTCAATATCGTCCGTGCGGTATTGCCATTCACCATTGAGATCGATGATCTGCCTGGTTTGGGAGGGTCGCAGCAGAAGGGTATTCTCGCCGGCGATACTTCGGGGATTTTCCAGCATTGTGATCTGTCCTTGTGCAATGCATGGGACCAGAATCACCATTAGGAGAAGAATTGCTGAGAGCCGCATGTTGTAGGATTTGTTTAACCGCATTAGGGCTGGCACTAGAGTCGTGAAAATCGAATCTGAGCAAAGATACAAAGGTACGAAACCATAGCCTGACATACAATGCCGGCAGAAGGATGATTAAAATTCTACAGAGGGACAAAATGGAAAACGCCCGATGTTTCACGTGAAACACCGGGCGTTAAACTGGCTGATTTTAGCGGGTTACTTACGGCGGGCCTTTTGCTGCTCTTTCGCCTTCTGCTCGAGGTTCTGCATCATACGCTGGGACCAGGATGAGCCGCCTTTCTTCTTGGTCTTCTTTACAAGCTCGATTTCGCCGCTATCCTTGGTAAGGAAACGCTGCTGCAGGATCGACAGGATGTTGAAGATCAAATAGTACAGGTTCAGCCCGGAAGGGAAGCTGTTGAACAGCAACCAGAACACAACCGGAAGAATGTAGACCATTGTCTTCTGTCGTGGGTCCTGAATCGTCTGTTTTTGCTGCAAGAACATCGTGACGGCCATCAGCAATGCCAGGCCGCTGAAATACTCGAGGCCAACCAGCGGAAGCTTGAACGGGAGCCTCAAGATGATGTCGGGGCTGCTGAGATCGTTGATCCACCAGACGAAAGGCTCGCCGCGTAGTTCGAACGTGGAACGGAAGATGGTGAAGAGCGCATAGAGAATCGGCATCTGAAGCAGCAATGGGAGGCAGCCGCCGGCAGGATTGATGCCGTAGTCGCTGTACAGCTTCATCATCTCGCTGCTTTGCTTGGACTGGTCGTCGGCGTACTTCTCCTTCAGCTCGTTCATTTTGGGCTGCAATGCACGCATTTTCGCCATGGATTCCATCTGTCCCTTCGTCAGCGGGTAGAGCAGAATTTTGAGGATGATGGAGA
>PABJ01000083.1 GCA_002699105.1 Ectothiorhodospiraceae bacterium
CGATATCAGCCTCATCCTGAATCCAAAGCTGGGGCACTTCACTGTATCGCCGAGTTTCTCATACTCCGAAAAATGGTACAACCACCGATGGATTCGCTTCATCGATCCGCAAACCGCTACGGTAACTGCAACCGGAGAGAGCGGTTTCTTCCCTATCCGCGAGTTCAACACAGGCGTCAGCGTGAATACGAAGCTGTACGGCATCTTCCAGCCGGGGATTGCTGGTATCCAGGGTGTACGGCATACGATTCAGCCATCCGTAGGCTATAGCTACAGGCCGGACTTCAGCAAAGAGAGCTGGAATTACTTCGGCACATATGTGGATACGAATGGACAGGAGGTCCGCTACGATCCCTATCAAGGATTTACCGACGCCAACGGCGAACAGTATCTTGGCGAGCTGTTCGGAGGCGCTGGATCGGGCGAGCAGCAGAACATCAACATGAGCCTCGCCAATATCTTCGAGATGAAGCTCGATCCTGCCGCCAGCGACACAACCGATACGCCCCGCAGGCTGACGCTCCTGAATCTCAATGCAAGTTCGTCGTACAACATGGCTGCGGATTCGCTCCGGCTTTCCTTCATCAACGTGAGTTACAACACATCGATCAGCGATCTGCTCGATATTTCAGGAAGTGCGCAGTTCGATGCCTACAAATTCCAGCGAGAGAGAACCGTCATCAATGAGGCTGGTCAGGAGGTAGTCGAATCAGGGAGGCGTGTGAACACCTACTTATTCTCGGAAGGAGAAGGGCTCGTCCGGCTCACGAGTTTCAACGTCAACCTCCGGACCTCGCTCACAAGCGATATGTTCTACGGCGATGAGGACGAGCAGGACACGACAGAAACGCAAGCGTTCAGCCAGAGCCCGTTGGGCGAGGATACGTACGATTACTTTATCCAGTGGCGCATGAGCCTAGGCTACAACTACTCGTTCAACCAGGCCAACCCCGACCGCAAAACCAAGAACTCGGGCATCAATGCGAGCTTCGAAATCTCCCCCACGCCGAAGTGGAAGGTCTCAGCGAGCACATTCTACGATGTGTTCAACAAGGAATTCCGGGCGCCGGAATTCTTCATCACGCGCGATTTACATTGCTGGCAATTGAGTTTCAGGTGGGTGCCGATTGGCGAGTACCGCAGCTACTATCTCAATATCGGCATCAAGGCTCCGCAGCTGCAGGATATCAAGATCGAGCGCCAGGGACGCGATCGCGGAGTCTACTAGTGGACAACCAGCATCTTACCGATGCCCTTTTCTTCGCCGTCGAGCGTTAATCTGTAGAAATGCACTCCCGGCCCGACGCGGCCCGCGTCGATAAGAATGGAGTACTTCCCTTCCGCCTGCACACCTTCATCAATCGTCAAGACTTTTCGGCCCGATGCTTCGTAGAGTTCAAGATTTACGCGCCCTGCTGATGGAAGCGTGTACGGCACAACGGTCGTTTCCGTCGTACCGCCGACAGGATTCGGAAAGTTCTGGAGCAGTTCGACGCGCTCAGGAATTTGTACACTGCTGCTCTCGAAGATCGGCACGTTCGTTCGGTACGCACCGCGGCCGTGCGTTCCGGCAAAGACCGTCCCATCTCTTCGGTACCTAAGGTCGGCGATCGATACGTTACCGATCCCGTCGTTGTTTACCTTCCAGGTCGTTCCCCTGTCTTCCGTAAAGAACAGCCCCACATCCGTTCCGACGAGGATGTAGTCGGAATTGTGAGGATGCAGAAGCACTGTGTTTGCAGGCACGTTCGGCAAGCGGGAGGATGCCGTGCCCGAAACGTTCGTCCAAAGCGCCCCGCCGTCGGTGGTCAGGTACAGATGACCGCTACCGAATCCGCTCACCGTCACATAGGCGATATCAGGATTGCCCTGATCAATGGCGATATCGGTGATATACCTGTTCGGCAGTCCGGTCCTCGACAGCCGCCACTGCGCACCTCCGTTCGTCGTCCGGTAGACAAGCCCGTTCACCGACCCCGTGTAAAGAACGTCAGGGTGCGAGGGACTGACGGCAATGGTCGATAGCGCGGTGTTGTTCGTCAGGTCATCGCTGATCGGCTCCCACAGCTCTGCGCCGTTCGTGGTTTTATATACGCGGTATGTGCCTGCGTAGAGGGTCTTCGGATCGTTCCAGTCCATCACGAACGGTGCGATGAAGTTCACATTCTCCGACGTGCCGAATCCGCTCTGCCGAGGGATGCCGTTCATCTTCACTTTGAATGTAAAGGGCTTGCCGCCTTCGGTGGATTTCATGAAGTGCAGATAGTACAGTTCAGCGTACACGATGCTCGTATTCTCCCAGTCGATCTCCGTGTAACCGCCGTCGCCGCCGGTGACGTCTTCCCACTCGCCTGATTCGGTGACGCGGAGGTTGCCGTTATCGATGGTCCCACCGATGACATAGTCCGCATACGGATGCGGTGTTGCCGAATGAAACTGCGCAGTGACGAGGCCCTCGCTCCGTTCCTCGAACGTCTTGCCTTCATCCGGGGAACGGTAGACGCCGCCATCGCTGGCAAAGAACCACTCCTGATGATTATTCGGGTTCACAACAATCGCATGGTGATCGGCATGGACGAGGGGGTATGCAACGTGCTTGAACCAGTTGCTTATCTGCTCCCACGATCGCCCGCCGTTCACCGACTTGTACAGATCGATACCGCCCGCGAAGACGATGTTCGGATTCGTCGGATGCACGGCAAGGACGCTATTGAACCGCCCCTGCATCCCCATGTGCGATAGCCCGCTAAAGTCGTTAATCGGGATCGCGAGCTCTTCGAACGATGCCCCGCCGTCGGTGGTCTGGAATATCCCTGCGCAGGTCTCGTCTCGGTCGGTAAATGCGGCATACACCACCCTGCCGTTCGATGGAGCTGCGGCAAGATACACGCGAGTAAAATTGAGGGCGTTGATGCTGGGCACATTCAGGAACGCCCAATTTTGCCCGTGGTCGGTTGATTTGAAGAGTCCGAATCCTTCCAGAGCACCGTAGACGATTCCTTCCTCGGTCTGGCTGAAGACGGCCATCATGCCTCTCGGCTCCCGGGACGCGGTAAGCACCCGCTCCCAGCTCGTACCGTTATTGGTCGAACGGTATACTCCGGTTCGGGTTGATGCGAGGACGGTTCCGGACTCGTACGGATCGAATGCCACATCGAACACGAACTCGAACTGGCTGTTATCTGTATCGGGTATCAGGGACCAGGAATTGCCGGCATCTAGGGAGCGGTATATGCCGCGCCCATATGCGAGTCCCCCCTGCCAGAATACAAACCCCTCGCCGTTCCCGGCTAAGATGAGATCGGGATTGTGCGGATTGACGGCAATGCTGCCGATCCTGAGGTTTTGCAGCAGGTCATCGAGCGGACGCCAGGTCAGACCGGCATCTGTTGTTTTCCAGACGCCGCCGCCTGCGCTTCCGGCATACAGCACAGCCGGGTTTTCCGGATCAATGGCCATGGAGCGAATCCGTCCGGCGACGTTTCTCGGTCCGAGGTTTATCCACTTCCACTCGGCGCCCGACTTTGCAAGGCGTTGGCTCACCTCTATCGCGCGGATATGTTGGCGGCTTTCCTCCCTCCAGCCTCCGGGGGCTTCCCAGTCGGGATAGAGCCGCTGCCCGTAATAGTACAGATCGGCTTCCGCAGGCTTATCGGGCTGGATATAACGCCCGGGATCGCGGGGCTGCATATCGCTGAGAATACCATCGCCAAGCAGCACAGCAACGAATGCCATGGCGCCCAATACCGATATGAAGTGCCAATGCTTCATCGCGGCAACGCTAAAATGCTTGATAGGATACGGTGACGAGCGCCCGGTAGTAGACGGCTTTCAGATCCTGCAACGTGGATATATCCTGGAAGCCGTACTGGATTTCCAGCGCGGGGATGACGTAGAGGTTCGGCAGCGGGATGAGTGCATACTCACCGCCGATAATGAAGAGCGGGAAGAGGTCGTCGGCGCCGGGCATCGGCTGGTCCTGGAGGACTTCGGTCATTCCTGTCTGTAGCTCGGAACGCGTGAGGGTGATGTTCTTATCCTGCACGAATCCCAACCCAAGGCCGAAGTATACGCGCTCCCCGTCGTTATTCCCGATAAGCCGAAGGAGGATATCGAACTGCACGAGGTTGAAGGTAAAGTCCATGTCGAAGCCGATAGCGCCGAGCTCTCCGTTGCTGAGGCTATCGTACTTCCCGTTGAAGAAGTTCGTTTCGCTCAGGTGTACGCCCGCACGCAGATAGATCGAGGCGTCGTTGAAGATCGGGATGTTGAGCGATACGCCGAACGGGGCACTCCAGCTGCGCTCAATCGTCAGGAAGTTTATGACATTGAGGATCCGGTAGCCTTCGTAGAATTCGTTGTGCGCAACGCCGCCATAGAACCCTATCTGCCAGCCGTTTGCTGTTTCTTCCGGCTCAAGCACCGAAGGCGGCGCTTCCGGCTCGGTTTGCGCCTGCGTTGCCGCCGGAATAAGCAGCACTGCGAGTGCGCAGGCTGCGAAGAATAGGTACGTCGTTCGTGTAATGTGCGTCACGTTTCATCCTGTTGAGGAGGCTTGCAGACTATTCCGCAGCATCCAGGCTTTCTAAATTCAGACGGAGCTTTTCCAGATTCGCTGTTACGTTCTGCTGCTTTTCGCGCTCGTTCGCAACAACGTCCTCCGGTGCATTCGCAAGAAACTTCTCATTTTTCAGCTTCGAGTCAATGCCTTTTTTCAGCCCCTCCAGTCTACCGATCTCTTTCGTCATTCGTTTGCGCTCCAGATCGATATCGATAAGCCCGGCCAACGGCACGAAGACTTCCTCGCCGCTCACAACCGCCGATGCGGAGAGTTTCGGTTTTTCAATGTCGGCTCCGATCTCCACCCGTGCGATCTTTGCGAGCCGCTGCAGGAAGTGTTCGTTCTCAATCAGGCTGTCCGCGAGCGCCTTGTTGTGACTGCGGATGTGAACCTCGCATTCCTTCCCGGGCGGGACATTCATCTCGCCTCGGATACCGCGGATGCTTTCTACGACAGCCTGGAGGTAGTTCATGCCCTCCACAGTGGCTTCGTGGATATAGTCTTCATTGAGTTCCGGCAGCGGCTGATTCATGATCGTATCTTCATTCCTTCCGGGCTCCATCTTGTGCCAGATTTCCTCGGTGATGAAGGGCATGAATGGATGCAGCAGCTTAAGGATCGCATCGTAGATGTAGAGCGCGCGCTCCAGTGTAAGGCGCTGCAGTTTATCATCGGAGGAATACAGCCTGTCCTTGATAAGCTCGATATACCAATCGCAGAAGTCGTGCCAGATAAAATCATACAGAATCTTCGCGCATTCGTTTATGCGGTAGTCGGCCATGGCCTGATGAAGCTTCTTGATGGTCGAATGCAGCTGACTGTAAATCCAGCGATCCTCAAGACCCATCGCCGGCGTCGTGACGCTGAGCGCGGGGCTGCCGCTTTTTTGCTTCCATGTGCCGCCGGTGAACGACCATTCGCCGCTCTCCTCGGCTTTCGACTTGTTCATCATGAGGAACCGGCCGGCATTCCACAGCTTGTTCGCGAAGTTCCTGCCGATCTCGCACTTGGTCGCGGAAAACAGCACATCTTGTCCGAGCGGCGAGAGATACGCCACAGTGAACCGCAGTGCATCGGCGCCGTACGTTTGAATGACATCGAGCGGGTCGGGAGAGTTACCAAGCGATTTCGACATTTTCCGGCCTTGTTCGTCCCGGATAATCGACGTGAAATACACATCGCGGAACGGCACCAGGTCCTCTGGTTTCTCGCGCTTGCTGCCGTCGGGAAGCGGGATTTCCGGCATGAACTCCAATCCAGCCATGATCATACGCGCAACCCAGAAGAATATGATATCCGGCGCGGTGACGAGGACGTTCGTCGGGTAGAAATACCGCAGGTCTTGGTTATCGTTCGGCCACCCGAAGACGCTCATCGGCCAAAGCCACGATGAGAACCACGTGTCGAGCACGTCTTCGTCCTGCCGAATGTTCGCATCGCCGCATTCCGGACACTTCGCCGGCATATCGTGCATCGCATCCTGCCAGCCGCAAGCATCGCAGTAGAACACGGGAATCCGGTGCCCCCACCACAACTGGCGGGAGATCGTCCAATCGCGGATGTTCGTCATCCAGTGCTCGTAGGTTTTCACCCATCGGTCGGGATGAAAGCGCACCGTACCGTTACGGACGACCTCAAGCGCCGGCTCAGCCAGGGGCTTCATGCTCACGAACCATTGATCGGAGAGATATGGTTCGACCGGCACCTTCGTTCGGTCGCTGTAGCCGACCTTATGCAGGTGCTCTTCGATCTTTTCGACGAGACCGAGTGCTTCCAGGTCGGAGATGATTTCCTTCCGTGCGACGTACCGATCCAACCCGAAGTATTTCCCGCCGAGTTCGTTAATCGAGGCGTCGACGCTCATCACATTGATCTGCTCGAGATCGTGCCGCTGCCCGACCTCGAAATCGTTCGGATCGTGCGCCGGGGTGATCTTCACTACGCCCGTCCCGAAGTCCTTCTCCACGTAATCGTCGGCGATGACGGGGATTTCCCTATCTATCAGCGGAAGCATCACCGTTTTGCCGATGTATTTCTGGTAGCGCTCGTCGTCGGGATGAACGGCAACCGCCGTATCGCCGAGCATGGTTTCCGGCCGCGTCGTTGCGACAATGAGCCATTTATTCTTGCTGGGTTTGCCGTTCTCCATGAGCGGATAGCGGAAGTGATACAGCTTCCCGTTCACCTCTTCATGATTCACTTCCTCATCGCTAAGAGCAGTATGCGCAACGGGATCCCAGTTGATGATCCGCTTGCCGCGGTAGATCAGCCCCTTTTTGTAGAGCCGGATGAACACCTCCGTCACGGCATGGCTCAGCTCGGCATCCATCGTGAAGACGGTGCGCTCCCAATCGCAGGCAACGCCGAGCTTACGAAGCTGCTTGATGATAATACCGCCGTATTTTTCGCGCCATTCCCACACCCGGTCGATGAACGCCTCCCTGCCGACATCGTGTCTGCTCAGGCCCTCGCTTTGCTTCATCGTCTTCTCGACGACGGTCTGCGTAGCGATACCAGCATGATCGGTACCCGGAACCCAGCATGTATGCTTGCCGTCCAGGCGCGCCCAGCGAAGGAACACATCCTGGAGTGTGTTGTTTAATACATGTCCCATGGTAAGCATACCCGTGACGTTCGGCGGCGGGATCACGATCGTATACGGCTTTTTGTCGCTCTCAGGTTCGGCGTGAAAAAGGTTTTTCCGTTCCCAGAACGAATACCAGTTTTCTTCTACCTGTTGCGGAGTGTAGGCGGTCGATAGTTGCGTGGCGGTTTTCGAGTCGGACATTCAATAGCTCCGGTATTAGTCGCGTCGGAGGACACAGTCTAAGTGGTGAAAAATTTCATATCTTGAAATGTAACAATACCTGTTTCATTGAGAAAACGTAGACAAGGGCCCCGGACCGAGCCCTGTAGTGCCGCTGTCGTATTGCCGACAGATACTAAAACGTCCATTGCGTGCAATACAAAGCATTTTTATGTTCTGAGAGGAATCCATTCGGGAACCGCTCTATCCTGAATCGGTCCAATGTGTGCAACCCACTAGCTCAAGAGGAAAATGGATATGTCTGATGCCGACAAAACCCAAAGCCGGCGCTCATTTATTACATCAAGTCTCGCTGCAGGCGCAGGCGCGTTCGTTACCGCCTCCCTGCTGCCGAATATGGCCCTCGCGATTCTCGACGACAAGAAGAAAGTCATCGCGACGGTAAAGATCAGCGACCATAAAGAACTCCAGGAGGTTGGAGGAAACATTCTGCTCGAAGACACGCCCGTCGGCGATATCCTCATTATTCGCTCCGGGAAGGACAAATTCTCGGTCATGAGCAATATCTGCCCGCATAAGAAGTGCAAGGTGAAAGTCAAGGGCGACGACAAGATCGAATGCCCCTGCCACCGCTCCCGCTACACGCTCGAAGGCGAATACAAATACGGACCATCGAAGAAAGATCTCAAGCGCTTTCCATTCGAGATCAAGGACAATACGCTAACAGTATCCGGCTCGTAGGAGGAACGCAATGGAAGAAAAACAGAACCGCAGGCAATTTCTTTTCAAATCTCTCGGCGTCGCAGGCACTGCACTTATTGCAGGTTCATCGCTGAGTATGATCGGCTGCGAGGAGGTCGAGCAGAAGACCCCCACCGGCCCGCCGACGAATACCAACATGATCAACATCGACGTCACCGACCCGGACTTCAGCGAATTGGCTGCTGTCGGCGGGATTGTGCCCGTCACCGAGGGGGCGCTCCGGTTGATGATCTTCCGGAAAAGCGAGACGGAAGCTATCGCCCTATCCCGCGTGTGCACGCATTCCCAGTGCGATCTCTCGCCGCAGTTCGGCGGTACGAAAATCGACGACGACACGATCGAATGCGGCTGCCATGCGTCACGGTTTAACCTGCTCTCCGGCGCTGTGGAACGCGGCCCGGCAAATGCCGATCTGGTCACTTATCCAGCGACCGTGAACGGCGACATCATATCCATCGATATATCATAAGCACCTGCTATGAACGTAACACACATGCTCAGGCGGTTTTCACAAACCGCAGCAATAGTCGTTAGCATCACTCTACTATCTATTGATGCAGGCGCCCTGCCGAGGTTTTCTTTGCAAACCGGCTCCCGATGCCAATCCTGTCACTTCAATATGACGGGCGGCGGCCCGCGGAACGAAGGCGGCTGGTACGCGATGGAAGGCGTCTCCCTGATCGAAGCGAAGAAGACCTTCCTCAGTCCGATCTATTCGCGAGAGACAAACTCGTTCTTGGATGGGAAGCTCTTCCTGGGATTCGACTACCGCTCCCAGATCACAAAACGCCCGGAATTCGACCCTGCGAATCCGACACAATTGAAGTACGAGCGCGATCACTTGTTCATGCAGCTCACTCCCTACGTTACCTATAAGCCGACTGAGGAGATTGCGATTTTCGTCGGGTACAATCTTGCAGAGCCTGAGCTGCCCGGTCAGCAGGAATGGTTTGCGGGGATTAGCTACAGGGCACATGAGCTCTTCGCAGTAAAGGGCGGATACATCCTCCCTAACTTCGGGGTCCGGCACGACGACCATACGAGCTTCACGCGGTACGGGTACGGCGACTTCGGTCACCGCGGTGTGGGCATCGCACCGATGTACGCCGAACCCGGCGGAGAGGTGTACGTCTATCCGAATGAGTGGCTCACAATTTCAGGCGGCGCATACAGCGCGCAGAACCGCACCGATGTGAGCAGACAGATCGATACGGGCAGCATTGCCTTCAGCGGGAAGGTGGAACTGCTCTACCCGGACTATAACAGCGAGCTGATCTACCAGCTCGGCGGCTCCATGCTGCTCTACGATGGGCAAACCCTCATCGGCGGACATGCAGGCTTCGGACTGCTCGATCAAGGCTCGATCCAAGTCGAGTACGTCCGGCGGGAGGACGACTTCGAATCAGCCGGTGGCGATCCGTTCAATCCTTCCGCGGATGTATTTCTTGTCAAGCTTAACATCGAGCTCATCGAAGGCCTGGCATTTATCGGCAGGTACGAAGAAGCGAAGGTTGAGGACACTGAGACCTCGCATTCGTTCTATAAGCACTACGTAGCAGGCTTGCAGATATTCCCGCTGCCGTTCATCGAAATCCGCCCCGAATACCGCTGGTACGATACTCCCCTCGTGAGAATTTCGCAGTACACCGCGCAATTTCACATATTCTATTAATAGATCGACGACGATGATATGGAACTCTTCTTAGCACAAAACCACGCTCCGCTCACGCATATCCCGATAGCAGCATCGATACTTGCCGCGCTTGCCGCGATAGCGTCGCTATTCTACAAGAAGCAAGAACTCACCTGGATGTGGGCTATCCTGGCGATAGTTGCGTTCGTCGCATGCATCCCGACGATTGTCACCGGCGTTCTTGCGGCTATCGGACGGTTTTACATCGAAGAGGGTTTCATCGTCCCTGATACGCCCGAAAACGCAGATATCAGACTGCATCAGCAACTTGGCAGCATAGGTGCGATCGTTGCCCTCATCGGCGCGGTGCTTGGCGTACGCCGGTTGATGGGGAAAATGCCGAATAAGATCCTTGTCGTCGCAGTCAGCTTGACTCTGGCAGTGATGTGGGGAATCGGCGGTCACATGGGCGGGAAAGCGCTCTGGGCGCCCGAGACATTCCCCGCATACGAAGACATGCTGCCCGATGACTCCGATGGCTGACGGGGAGATATCATGAAGCCCCGTAGGGGCGGCCCGTTTGTAGCAATGCAAACACGGCGCATCAATTTTCTTTGGGCCACGAGCGCATCTCGAAGGCCGCAGGTCCGCTGTGGCGGATGCACCGTGGCGTGCAGGGGTCTCAATCAAATAGAGGCGCCAGGGTAGATGCTACGCGTCTGCAGAGAAGAATTCCCCCGACTCGCCGCTGAAGAATGTGTGCGGCGAGCCACCCCCCTTGTCCGTCTCGTTCCCGTCGCGAAGAATTTGTTGCGACGGGACTTCGACTCAAGAGGGGAGGTAAGAATCACCGCACCACGCTCAGCTTTTTCGTAATCGTCTGTCCCTCTGCACTCAGCCGGTAGATATACAATCCTGCGGGCAGATCCCCCGGGTTAAATACTGCGCTGTGCCTGCCGGGGGACTGGTGGGTATCTACGAGCGTTTGCACGAGCCAGCCCGATAGATCATACACAGACAATGAGACGTACCCGCCTCGCGGGAGGGCGTATTCTATAACCGCCGACTGCGCTTGCAGCCCGACAGGGTTGGGGTACGATTGCGCGAGGGAGAGGGAGGTTGGCGCGGGTGCAGGGGTAGTAATCACTGGGTGAGCGGTGATAAAGATACTGTTATTTGATGCAACAACTGCGCGCCCATCTGGCATAAATTCGAGATCATACAGCCTACGGCTATCCAAGCCATCCGAGAAACCATGCCATGTCATTCCGTAATCAGAGCTGCGTACGACCCCGCTACCTCCAGTCGTTGCAACAATGAGGCCCGGAGAAATTGAACCCAGCCGCGTTAGCGCATCAAAGTACAACCACCAATCCCCTTCAACCCATGTATTGCCGCGGTCAGAGGAACGATGGATGTAATGTGTTCGAAGATCTGCGCTTCTCGTTCCCGCATAGAGGTTTCCAGTAGGATCAACGCCGATACTGACGTAATGCGTGCCGCCTGGGGGTTGCAGAGTTTGCCATGAAACCCCACGGTCTGTGGAACTGAACACTTCGTTTGTATTCTCTACATAGACAACGCCGTCATTCGATACTTTCACTCTAGCACTACCGTTCAAGCCAACAGTGTGACTTGTCTGGTTCATGGTGTTCGCGCTGTCTTCGCTCCAAATCACGCCAATATTTGTTAGGAAATACAACCGGTTCCATTGATCGGCTTCCATCTCATAGAACGCAATTTCATCATTGATCATTTCCCAATGCTCGCCTTTGTCAGAGGAGCGCCAAAGACGATAAGCTCCATCACCGACAGCAAACAAAACGCCGTCTTTATCTGTTCCTAAATCGAGTAACATCACGTCAAATCCAAAACTCCGTTTGACCCATGTCTGTCCATCATCAGACGATCGGAATATCCCCCTATCTCCTACCGCAGCAAAAATATCGCCATCCGGCGTGACAGTGACATGCTCTACCGGACCGCTTTGGGGAAGAAAATGGCGCGTCCAAGTCGATTGTGCGCTGCACGGCCGAACTGCCAGTGTCGCAAATGCGAGCAGGATGTAGGTAATAGGCTTCACCGTAGTACGAGCTTCCCTGTGAGGTAGAGTTCTGGAGCCGACACCGTGTAGAAGTACACACCCGGCTGAAGATCTGAAACCAGAAGCCGGTATTCCGATCCGCTTTGCAGATCCGGCAAGTCGGCGCTATACACAATTTGACCCAGGCTGTTTACAACCATTAAAGAAACCGAGCGGATACGTGCATCGCCCGGCGATAGAAATGTGAGCGTCGCTGCGCCGGTAACGGGCATGGGATAGACATCGATCATCCAGTTACCGGTTGATGGTGTCGGCACAGGCTCTATATCGACCGTACAAAGATGATAGAGCGTCAACGTTGTGACCCATTGTCCTCGATCATTTCCCTCCTCGAATGAATATAAACCGATACCCGAGATATACTCGCCTTGGCCTGAATAGCCATCGGTTGTTCTGTCATTGTACATGACTTCAAGTTTTGCCCGCGTACCATGAAAATCCACGGTATCGATTCTCACAATCCAATTATCGGTTATAGAATCGCCCACAAAATACTGCGGAGGGGTTGCGCGCCGTTCATTGCCGTCTTCGTAGTAGATTCTATCCGGCCATTCCTGGCGCAGGATTTCAAATCTGCGCACAATTGTATCGCGCTCTACATAGTGTGCAAGATACCATGTTCCGTCTATTAGTGTATCGCGGACAAAATGCTTCGTGATCTCTGGGCCTTTTTGGAAAGGCGGTAAAATCGACCACCACAACGACTCATACTCGTACCTGGTATCCGAGCAGAGGTACATATACTCAAACGTAATCGGCTGCAGCGTCGTATCGAAAGGATGAATCATATACCCTTCCAGTACCTCGCTGGCCTCTCCAAGGAATGTCACCCGTACAACCCAGAATGAATCTGCCACGGCTACCCTGTACCGTTTTCTATTCGGTAGTAGATAGACGTCGGTTTCCACAAGCCGGACTTCGTGGCCATCGATAAGCGTATCGGAATTCCAGGTATTGGTGCAGTAACCGTAGACGGTCGAAGATGCGGGGCCGGAATGCTGCCTCAGCCAGAGCGTGTCGTCGTAGACCGGTTTTGCAGGGAACAGTTCGTATAACCATTGATGCCCTACATCGGCCGCGAACATCCCATCCTTTGTTATCCCGCCGCGACATTGATTACCCCAAAAAAGACTGAGACCAAGATCCTCGAAAAGCCTGTGATAGTAGTCCCCCGCTGTGATGATAGACGACGAAACGTAGAGACTATCGTAATCCCGACCGCCCTCCCAATTCCACTCGCCTTCAACGCCAGTGAATTGAAACAGGCTTCCTCCAATGACGACCCGGTTCCCCGGTTTGGGCTGAAACGTGAACTGCTCCTGCGCGGCACAGGTAACGCCAAGCAGCAAGGAAAGGATCAGAATACGCATGTGCTCATCTCCTGTATGGGATCGGTCCTTCTATATACAAAGAAATAGGATACGATGCTCTGTAAAGTGATGCCCCCGGCATCGAAATGGTTACTATGGTAGAGGGTGCTCGATCAACTGGGGGTGTTTTGGAAAAGCACACGCGGTGCAGGCGGAAATCCCCGCCCCGCCGCTCAAGAATATAAATGTGAATGAACCTGAAGATAAGATTGTAAGAGCATCCAAATCCCCCCGCCAAGTGCGGCAGACTGCATTCGGCACCCCCCTTGACACCTGTGCGCCGTGGCGTAAGGGTGTGAGTAAGACGCCTGAACTTCTCGAACGTCTGAGGTTACTGTATACTCGGAACAGCAGCACGGGCGCATACGGGGATGTACAGACTGCACACATAGGTAGCAGGTGTTTCAATACATAGGTAACACTTCAAATCAGCACGGTTATCTTCTGTTTTTCTTTATCGAAGGAGATCGACCATGC
>PABJ01000084.1 GCA_002699105.1 Ectothiorhodospiraceae bacterium
CAACGCCAAGCATCACGAGAGAAACCAGAAAGGCAAACCACCACAATGGCGTTGCTTTTCGCTCCATCGGCGCTATAACGTCGTCGGTGACGTCCCTATAGGACTTATTGCCTTCAATCAGAGGCTTGCGCAGAATCGAATATACCTCGCTCATCTACGCCTCCTCTCTTCTTGGGTTCTTGATGTCTTTGAGATACCCGAGCGAGGGGAGAGTCCCCACTTCTTCCAGAGCATAATAGTGCCGCTGATTTTTCATGCTCTTCGAGATTTCACTATTCGGATCATTCATATCACCGAACACGATTGCATTCGCCGGGCAGGATTGTGCACACGCAGGTTGAATCTCGCTGTCGGCAATCTGCCGCCCCTCGGCTTTCGCACGTATTTTCACATCCTGGATTCGCTGGATACAGAAGGAGCATTTTTCCATCACTCCACGCTCCCGTACAGTGACATCCGGATTAAGAACGAGATTCGCAATCTTGTCGTCTCTCTTGTAGTCGAACCAATTAAACCGGCGGACCTTGTACGGACAGTTGTTCGCGCAATACCGCGTCCCTACGCAGCGATTGTAGACTTGTTGATTTAGCCCCTCCTCGCTATGCGCGGTTGCGAGTACTGGACATACGGTTTCACAAGGAGCATTATCGCATTGATGACACATCATCGGTTGATGCGACGCGGTACTTCCTTCGGAGCTACGGTCGTAGTACCGGTCGATACGAATCCATTGCAATGATCGGTGTCTTCTAACCTCGTCTTTGCCTACGACTGGAATGTTATTTTCTGCCTGGCAGGATATCACGCAGGAGGAGCATCCGGTGCATGCCGTCAGATCGATTGCCATTCCCCAGTGGTGCCCATTGTAGTCGTACCCGCTCCACATGCTCTGGTACTCGTGATGCTTCGTATGCATATCCTTGCCGTGTGCAAGGAAGGCGGCCAGGGTTGTCTTCTGAAGACAATCGCGCTTCTCTCCCGTATAGCCGGGAAGGTCAGGCTCTTCGCTGAAATCAAACTTTTGCGATGCAGCCAGATCGACGTGTTGACCAAGCGGCGTCACAGCCCACCCACCGGAAGCCGTTTCATAACAGCCATCGCGATGGAAAAACATGTCATTAACCCGCACACCCACAAGACCATTCGCGCCGGTGGTCGGGGCGTCCTCGATCCAACTTGGCCCTATATCTTTGAAACGATCTGTTCCCATCCTCCCGTATCCGATCGCCGCCGCAACAGTCCCAACAGCCTGACCGATCTGGATATGTACAGGGAGTTCCAGTGATATCGAATCTTTGGAGAGACTGGCAACGTCGCCTTCTTCCAGGCCAAGCTCCTTAGCATCTTCGGGGGAAAGACAAAGGTAGTTATCCCAGACAATTTTGGTTATGGGATCAGGGAGCTCTTGCAGCCAAGGATTCGAAGCATGCCTCCCATCAAGCATGGCCACCTTAGGATATGGGACTGCGAAGAATCCACTCGAATCCGATTGCATTCCAGAGACGCGCGGGTTTCCCACTCCGTGATACGCACGACTGGTCTCAGCAGATCCAGAGCGTTGTGCAAATCCTTGTTGTACAGAGCTGCGCCAGAACATCTCGAAGCTATCGGCTGGGGCGCATTCCGATTGGATACGCGTCTTCCACACCGATCGAACAATATCATACATCTTCTCTTCATCGCCTGCCCAGCGCCACAGCGATTCGGCGAAAGGCCGCGTTTCCCGTAGCGCTTGAACGGTTGGCTGACAGATGCAGTACACGCCCTCCACTGGCTCAAGATCATTCCACTGTTCAAGCGCATGCGGCGTTGGACAGATATATTGTGCAAACTCCGACGTCTCATCTGAGCTGGGTGAGAAGCTGATTACGTTAGAAATAGATGCGAGAGCTTCCCGAACTCCCGATCCTTTCGGCAAATCGTAGACCGGATTGACACCATATAGAAGGACCGAGTGGGCAGCCTTCAGCTTGACTTCGGCAATAAGTTCGCTCAATGCATTGTCGTCACCTCGGCGCTGTATGGAACCGGCGTCCAACGTCAGCGTTTTTCCATAGTTGCCGAGCAGATGGTTAATCTCGATGGTTACCTGTTGCATCGAAGGATCGTTCGTCCCGCACAAGACGATGCTCCTCCCACAGGAATCCCAGAGTTCCTGGACGAGGGCCTTCAAACCGGACCTCAGCCTCTTCGGCACTTCCCGCTCGCTCGAAGACAATCCTGCTTTTGCACGCACGGCCTGGTGTACGTAATCCAAAGACATGCGCAATTCCTCCGGATCGACCGGATATCGTATATCCGCGTTGGACCCGGTCAACGACATACGGGATTCATACTGCACATGCCGCGACATTCTTCCCTCTTCAATCGATGCTGCACGTCCCAGCTGATAGAGCTGTGTGTGTTCGACAGGGGAATACCAGGTGCCCAGGAAGTCTGCATCGAACGATGCGATAACTTCCGCTTTCGCGAAATCGATGCGCGGGAGTAAACGACCGCCGAACGCCTCTTCGTGTGCGGCCAACATCGCCGAAGACGAAAGCGGATCGAATTCCACATGCCGTGTGTTCGGATACGTATTCTTGAATCGTTCGATGGCAGCCCGCTCTGTGGGACTGTTGATGGTACCGGTCACAATCCAGATCGAGCGGTCGCCGGCGTTTGCGAATGTATTTCGTAAATCCCCATCCACAGATGCCCAATCGGATTTCGCACCGTTGATCATCGGAGCTGTCATCCTGTGAGAATCGTAGACATCAAGAACCGATGCCTGCCCAATCGCACACAAACCGCCTTTGGATACAGGATGATCGGGATTACCCTCGATCTTGATGGGCCGTCCGTCTCTGTTTTTGACCAGAACTCCGCATCCTGCAGAACAACCATAACACGTGGAGGCGTACCAGGTTGCCTTCCCCGGGGTAGCCTCCGGTGCGAGTTGATTGTGGGGAATGGCATGCTTCGAAGGCGGGCGCTCGCATCCAATTGCTACTGCTGCGACGGTAAATCCGGCGGCCTTCATAAACGTACGGCGCGACACACCGGAAGTCTTGGACTCAAGTATATCGTGAACGTGTTCGAGTGTATTCCTGGCATCCATGTATGGAACCTTCAAAGTTTTCGCATTTAATAGTGACAACCGACGCAATCCGTTGGCGGAGTTAGCGTCCGGGTCTGAATGGGTTTGCCGTCGAATTCACGATGGCAGTTAACGCACCACCCCATCGTTAAGTCTTCAACCTGCCGGACCCGCTCCATGGTCTGCACTTCACCATGGCATTTCTGGCACTCAATTTCGGCATGTACATGGGCACTGTGATTGAAGTACACGAAATCCGGCAACGCATGTATGCGCACCCATGGGATGCTGCTCCCCGTCCCGATTGCCGTGCTCATGCTGCTATCTCTATAAGTGAATAACCGTGCGAGTTCAGCAGAGACTATCTGTTCCGCCTTGCGGCCTTCCTTCGTTGCCTGCTCGTCTTCATGACGGATGACGTTATAAGGAGCAGTGATAAATGAATGGCAGTTCATACAGACGTTAACCGGCGGAACGCCCGCGGCCTTTGTTTGCTCAGCGCCGAAATGGCAATACAGGCAATCGATCTGCAGTTCGCCGGCATGCAGGCGGTGCGAATATGCAATCGGTTGGACCGGCTCGTACCCCTGGTTGCTGCCAGGCAACTGCATATGCGACGTAAGCGAATCGGTAAGTCCGATAATTGCAAAGCCGATGGCGACACAGAGAACGATTGTAAGCACTTTCGAATTCACGACTTCCTCATGAGTTAGCAGGGAATTTCAGCATGCTTTCTCGCGTAAAACCACCAGTTTACGGCGAGGCATGTGAGGTAGTACACAGCAAATCCGTACAAAGCATATTCTGCATGCCCTGCCTGGATTTGTGTTCCAAATATCTTCGGGATGATGAATGCACCGTACGCAGCCACGGCGGAGGTCCACCCAAGAATCGGGCCTGCGTACTTTGACTCAAATATGATCGGGATCATCCGAAACGTAGACCCGTTCCCTATGCCTGTTGTGATGAACAGAAGAAGAAATAGAATGAGGAACGGTGCGAAATACTCCTCCGGTGTCGGTGATTGCGCTGCTTGCTGCACGAAGTACGCAACACCCAAGGCTGCCGCGATCATAAGAATCGTATCCCAGTGTGTCACGCGAGCGCCGCCGAGCTTATCCGATATCCACCCGCCAAGAGGTCGAACCAGCGAGCCGACAAGCGGCCCTAACCATGCGTATGCCAGCGGGTTCGGCGCATTAGGATTTACCGTACCGTCGGGTAAGAACCCAAAGACATCCTGGATGAGCTTCGGGAATGCGGCTGAGTATCCGATAAACGAGCCGAATGTCATAACGTAGAGCCATGTCATCAGCCATGTGTGTTTTTTATTGAAGATCTCGAACTGCGCTTTCAAATCGCTGCGTACGGATGACGGTGTGACATATCGCAAAACGGCAAGTGTGAGGATGATTGTCAATGGAAGCACGAGCCACATACTGACACCGAGTTCGAGTAAGAGATACAGCCCGATTCCTGCGGCGACGAGGCCAAGAAGTATCAACCAAAAGATCTTTCCGAAGGCAACTACCGCACTGCCGTTGTAGTGAAACGGCATGTTGTTCATGCCGAACCAACCCGCGAGCACGAGTACCACCAAGAACGGTACCCAAATAAATCCGCTGTTTTGTAAATAGAATATCTGTGAAACGCCGCCCGTTGCGTCAGCAAGTGATGGAATCCCTGCGCCTTCCAATCCGAAAAACACAGCGGTGGTTGCGGCGAGAGGCAGAAGCAGTTGCATCACGCTTACGCCCAGATTGCCCAGTCCTGCGTTCACCCCCAGCGCAGCGCCCTGTTGTTTCTTCGGGTAGAAGAAAGAGATATTGGACATGGAGGAAGCGAAGTTTCCGCCCCCGATTCCTGAAAGCGCAGCAGCCACCACAAATGTGCTGTACGGAGTGTCGATGCTTTGCAGGGCAAAGCCCGTGAGGAGTGCGGGTAGTAAGAGAAGGGCCGTCGTTAAGACGATGACGTTCCTTCCTCCAGCCATCGATACCAAAAACGAATTCGGTATTCTTAACGTCGCTCCGGTCAATCCTGCAATTGCAGGAAGTGTGTAGAGCTGATCGGTTGAGAATGCGAAGCCGCAGTTCTTCATCTGCACGATGATGACAGACCAGTACAGCCACACAGCGAACGCTGCAAGCAATGAGGGTACGGAAATCCAGAGATTCCGTGATGCGACCGGCTTTCCGTGCTCGGACCAGAATGCTGGGTCTTCAGGGTTCCATGTTGTGAGGTTTTTCATTCCGTTTTCCTATACCACTGCCTCGGAGTCTGTACCATCCATGTCTTCAATCTGACGAGAAAGCGTTGGTGCGTTTTGTCGCATCATGCGTCGTACAACGGAATGCATCCATAGGTGGCTAACGATGGTTACAAGGAAGAGAAACATCCAGGCAGTTGTCCAGATGCCGGTGCTCTGCAAGAGGTACCCGAATATGATGGGGCAGAAAAATCCTCCCAAGCCTCCAAGTACACCGACGATCCCGCCGACGACACCGACTTCTTGCGGATAGTATTCAGGGATAAATTTGTAGACGCCTGCTTTCCCGATCCCCATCAGGATACCGACGATGAACACGAGAACGGTGAAGATCCACACATTCGCTTGAAAGAAAATCTGCGTGTCGCCTTTCGCCAGCAGCTCCCGCTTCGATACATGATCGCCCACCTCTACTAGTGGCACCTGCTGAAATGCAAATGTCGGGAAAACGAGAACATCGGATTCCTCCGGCCTATCGAGAGATTCATGCCGAAGCGGATACTCTCTGCCGCTGACGACTATTGCCTCGTCCGAAACCTCCTCGACAACACCGCTCTTCTCCGCCATGATGCCTTGTCCTGGCGAAGTGATCTCCATGCGCGGTACGCATAGGAAGATGAAGCACAACAGGCATGTTCCGAACACCCAGTACATCACCTGGCGAGCTCCGTACTTATCGGAAAGCCACCCACCCAGTGCCCGGATCACGCCCGAAGGCAGACTGAAAATGGAAGCCATGAGACCCGCTGTCGCGATGGACATCGTGTACGCATTCACGTAGTACGGGATGAGCCATTGCGCAAGAGCGACGAATCCGCCAAATACGAGGAAGTAGTACAATCCAAAGCGCCAGACTCGAACATACTTGAGCGGAGCAAGACGCTGGCGCAACGTCATACCTCGGCCATGTTCAGTGCGCTTCGAATACGTCGTAAAGAAGAAGATCGCTGCCATCGCGAGCAGTACTATTGCGTAGATGATCGGCATTGTTCGCCATGCATCGAGTGTCTTCCCCCCGTCGGTCAGGTATTGAAGCAGCCAGGGAGCACCAAGACTTGTTAGTGCAGCTCCTGCGTTCCCTGCTCCGAATATCCCTAATGCCGTCCCCTGGCGTTCTTTGCTGAACCACACGGATGTGTATGCTATACCGACCGCAAAGGAAGCGCCTGCTAGACCAAATCCGAGGCTCGCAAGCACAAAATGCCAGTACTCTGTCGCAGCACTCATGAGAAACATCGGAAGTGCGCTAAGGACCATCACAGCTGTATAGATTATCTTCCCGCCGTATTTATCGGTCAGGACTCCAACAGGCAATCGCATGATGGAACCTGTCAACACGGGGATACCGATGAGGATACCGATTTCAGCCTTATCCCAATGAAACACCCCGTTCTCGACAAGGAACGTCACAAGAACACCATTCATCATCCAGACGGCAAAACATACCGTGAATGCAATCGTGTTCATTGTCAATACTTGATAGGCTTTTCGTTTGTCGCTCATGGGTGTAGTTACTTGACTGATGAACTAGTTCATTCTATCTGGCGTCCTGTGCGTGGCGCTTGATACCATACCAGCGCACGACCTGCGGCTTGCGCCAGAGGTAGTGATTGGGGACGACGAGCACGTGCACCAGGCGCGTGAATGGGAAGAAGCCGAAGATCAGATACGCTCCGATAAAGTGGAACTTCACCATGAACGGCAAGGCGGCGATGTATTGGACGTCAGGATTAAGCGTGATAAGAGACCAGAGATAAGGCGATACCGAAGAGGCAAACCACGAGGATCCCCAGCCATGAAAAATCGCAACGTACAGACCGGAGAAGACCTGGATCAAAATGATGCCGAGCACAATCCAGTCCGCAACACTCGTTACCATCTTGAGCTTGGGGTTGTTATGCCTGCGCAAGATGATCGCAATCAGGCCAACGAGTGTGAGAAGCCCGAACGTGAGCGCAGCTGCCTCGAGGATATAGAGTCGAAGGGGGTGGCTGTTCCACACCAGTACGGATCGCGGAATAAGAAACGCGATCAGATGACCGGCGATCAGCGCTATTATGCCATAGTGAAACGGGACGAGACCCCAAAAGTGATTCTGATTCTCGAGAAACTGAGAAGAGAGACTCGAGTAGGAAAATTTCTGAAACTTGTACCGGTAGATCGTCATCATGAGGAAGAGGACGGTAACGATGTACGGAAGTACGACAAGAAAAATCAAATCGCTGTTCAGGACGAGACCTTCAAACATGATGCTGCACTCCTTCTTCCGCGATAAACATCTCTTCAACAATGAGTGAGACAGCCTCGACGGCATGGGAATAGGGATTCTTCTTGGCCGCCAATGGCTCTTGAATCTTTTTCAGCGCAGGTAATAGAAATTGGGAGGATAGCGCAGCTGCCTCCTCCGCATCCAGAGCAGCCAGCAATCGCAAAACGGAGGTGAGATGATCGGGGAGCTCGGTTCCTTCTTCTATTCCGCGGTCGCGTAGACGGGCGCGCATGTTCACAAGAAATGTCCCGCGCTCGTACTGCTCGCCATAGATATGCCACCCGACTTCCAGCGACGCAACAGGGTTGATATCAAAGGTGCGGGTAAACAGCTCCTCAAGATCGTGTACAGATTGTCCCGCCAGGGATTTTGCGAAGAGTTCGATTTCTTCTCCGGCAGCGGAACCGCAGAGATTCCGAGCGGCATACACGTTTTCGAGGTAGTTCGATTGAGGATATTCGAATATGTGTGCGAGCGAAGTAAGTATCGTAGGAGCTGTTTGCATCAGAAACTCCTCTTTGGGCTGTCTACGAATCCGAACCCTGTGTTCGTCCGATGCTCGTGCGGATCTTTCATCATTTCGATCGCCTCTTCGCGGTTCATCGGCGGGATAACAAATCGTTCATCGAAAGTGCAGAGCGAAGTGAGCTTGTAAATAGCTTCTGCCTGCTCGATGGTACAGTCGGCCTCCTTGAGGGCGCGTTGCGCTGTTTCCATTGTGATGTCACCCACCGTCATTGCACGCCTGTAGATCCTGATCGCCTTCATCTTCTTCAATGCGTACAACACTTTTCCTTCGCTACCGCCGCCTAGGAGGCTTGCAAGAAACTTGAGCGGTACCCGGGATTCTTCGACGTCGTGGAAGAAGTCCTTATCTATGGAGGTGAGCGTGTCGTCCAGGGATGCCATGACTGGAGAAAGAGGCGGGACATAGAAAAGCATCGGTAGCGTCCTGTATTCGATGTGAGGCGGAAGAGCAAGCTTCCATTCTTTCACAAACTTGTATACAGGGGAGGCCTGTGCGGATTCGATGACAGATTCATGAATCCCATTCTTTCGGGCCGCTTCGATAACATTCTCATCGTGCGGATCGAGTATCATTGACCGTTGTGCATCGACGAGCTGGTCGTCGGGAAGATTGGCTACCTCCTGAATTTTGTCCGCATCATAGAGCAGCACACCCAGGTACCGGATTCTACCCACACAGGAATGAAAGCATGCCGGGGCCTGGCCGGTCTCAAGCCGAGGGAAGCAGAGTATGCACTTCTCGGATTTCCCCGTACTCCAGTTGTAGTACGTTTTCTTGTACGGACACGCAGCAACGCAGGAACGCCAGCCGCGGCATTTCTTCTGATCAATGAGGACGATTCCATCTTCGCCGCGCTTGTATAGCGCCCCCGATGGACATGCTGCAACGCATCCTGGGTTGAGACAGTGATTGCAGATTCGCGGAAAATAAAAGAACACCAGCTGTTCGACAGAGAATAGTGCCTGCCGTTGATCTTCGGTGAGTGCATCGAGGTTGGGATCGTTCTCAGCGTACTGGCGGGAACCGCCGAGGTCGTCGTCCCAATTCGGTCCGGATTCTACGTTGATATATTCTCCGGTTACCATCGAGACAGGACGAGCTGTCGGCTGATCCGGACCTTCGGGAGCATTGAACAACTCATCGTACTTGTATGTCCACGGCTCGTAGTAGTCGTCCATACTGGGCTGCGATGGGTTATGGAAAATATTCGGGACGATGCGGCCTTTGCCTGTGCTCTTCAAGCGAATCCCGCCGTTCTTCTTCTCCCAGCCGCCTTTGTATTTTTCCTGATCTTCCCACTTCGTCGGGTAGCCTGTACCGGGCTTGGTTTCAACGTTGTTCCACCACATGTACTCTGCACCCTTACGATCGGTCCATACGTTTTTGCAGGCAATGCTGCACGTGTGGCAACCGATACATTTATCGAGATGAAAGACCATGGAAACTTGCGAACGTACATTCATTGTATTTCTACTCCTTCTCGAATGCGATGAGATGCGATCACTACCATACCAGCTCCGGAAGCTTGCGCACAAGAATGTGAGTATCGCGGTTGCAGCCCGTCGGTCCCCAATAGTTGAAGTGGTAGGTGAATTGGCCATACCCTCCGACCATGAGATTGGGCTTGAGCCGTGTGCGCGTTAAACTGTTGTGTCCGCCGGCACGCTTGTTACTGCGAAGAGGCGATTTTGGGACGGAGTACGTCCGCTCTGGAGAGTGGTAGATGATGCATATCCCACGAGGGATACGGGCGCTGACCGCGGCACGTGTGACGACAACTCCGTGATCATTGTGGACCTCAACCCAGTCGTTATCTACGACTCCGATATCCTCGGCGTCTTTATCGTTCATCCAGAAAGGCTCAATCCCGCGCGATAGCGTCGTCATACGCTGGTTATCGCCGTACGTTGAGTGGATATGCCATTTGCCGTGAGGAGTCAGATAATTCAGCATCATAGTCCTCCCCGCCTCCTTCGAGAACCGGAGATCGGCGTACTGCGTTGGGAGCGGTTTCGGCTTATAGGTCGGCACATGCTCGCCGAACTGGATATAGCCGGGATGATCGAGATATAGATGCTGTCTGCCGGTAAGTGTACGCCATGGAACGAGCGCTTCCTTGTTATAGGTAAACGGCGCATACGCACGACCGTTATCCGTGAGCCCAGACCACATAGGACTGTTTAGCAGGCGCATGGGCTGCGACTGGAGGTCCTTGTAGCTGGTGCGTACATCCCGCATGCGCTCACCGAACTGAGCCAAGGGCAGGCCAACGTTCTCCTCCATGTTTTTATAGGAGCGGTAGGCCAGCTCGCCATTCGTCACGGTCGCAAGTTTGAGAATCGCATCGCAAACGTGGATGTCTTTTTTAAGGGATGGATAGACTTCGCCTTCTATCTCGGTTCCTGGCGTTGTGATCCGCATTTCATCGTAGAAATCATCCGCCATGTAATGCGTACCATGTGCGCCAAGTCCTTTCTCCCTCACATTTGGACCGAGGTTGATGAACTGCTTGTACAGGTTCTTATAGTCCCGTGTGACAACCTTTATGCCCGGCATTGTTTTCCCGGGAATCGCTTCTATCTCGCCCGTCCACCAGTCTTTCATTTCAGGCTGCGCTATTTCGGCAGGACTGTCGTGAGCTAGAGGTGTCGTGATAATATCTTCTACCGGATCGGGGAAGTGACGTGCAGCAAGTTCTGAGAACTTCTTTGCGATTGCCTGGAAAATTTGCCAGTCGCTTTTCGATTCCCAGCACGGAGGAACTGCGGCCGAGAGCGGATGAATGAAACTGTGCATATCCGTCGAATTCAGATCTGCTTTCTCGTACCAGGTTGCCGCAGGCAGGACGATATCGGAGTACAGTGCCGATGTATCCATCCTGAAATTCAAATCAACGACGAGGTCCATCTTTCCTTGCGGGGCATTTTCATGCCACGCGACTTCCTTCACGCTCTCTTCTGCCATATCCTCGGAGATGGCATTATCGTGCGTACCGAGGTAGTGACGCAGGAAGTACTCATGGCCTTTGCTCGAGGACATCAGCGCATTTCCGCGCCAGATATACCAGACGCGCGGCCAGTTTTCTTCTGCATCCGGATCCTCGACCGAGAATTGGAGAGAGCGATCCTTCAGCTGATCCACAATCGCTTTTGCAACATCGTCGGCGGAGGTAGCGCCTTGTTCGCGCAGCTCAGATGCGATATCAAGTGTATTGCGATTGAACTGCGGATAGAATGGCAGCCAGCCGTTCCGTACGGCACGAACCTGGGAATCCATCGTATGCCCTTTGGCGAGACTGCCTTCAGGCTGATGAGGAGGAACGGTATGATAGTCGGTGAATTCCTTTTCGTAGCGCCACTGGTCGGTGTTCACATAATGCCAGCTCGGGGCGTTTTGCAGCCGCGATGCGGGGATCCAGTCCTTCGCGAATGCAATCGCTCCCCACGATTCACCCGGTGCAAGTTTCTCCTGCCCCACGTAATGCGCCAGTCCACCCCCGTTCACACCGACACATCCGCAAAAGACGAGCGCGTGAATCGCAGCGCGGTACATAAGGTTCGCATGGTACCAGTGATTGATGCCCGCACCAATGATAACAGTACACTTTCCGCCGGTATGAAGCGCTGTCGTACCCCATTCGCGTGCAAATTGAATGAGGTCCTTCCTCCCGATACCGGTGTACTGCTCTGACCATGCAGGTGTATACGGCACGCTTGCATCGTTATAATCTTTCGGGTAGTCGCCGGCAAGTCCGCGATTGACGCCATACTGCGCCATCAAGACATCATACACAGTAGCCACCAGGACCGATTTACCGTCCTTGGTTGTAAGCCTTTTTGCGGGGACTTCCTTCTTCAATTCGCGGCCCTCACCAAAATCGTCGAATCGGACCGTCACGTTTTCATCGCTGCTGCCCAAGAAGGTTAGCTCAGGCGCAATTGCGGAACCGTCCTCTGCATCCTTTAATTCGAGATTCCATTTCCCTTTTGCAGTCCCATGCCGGTGCCCCGATGCTCCCATCGGCATCTTCGGTGCGTTCGCGGCCGTGTCCCACATAAGGAACTTCCATTCGCCGTTCTCTGTCTCACCATATTTGTCCAGGCGATTTGCGCGCAGTAGCTGTCCCGCATCGTATGCACCGTCGCGTTCGGTCAGTTCCACCAGGAACGGTGCATCGCTGAACTTTTTGGAATAATCGAGGAACTGCGCCGTCTTCTGTTGGTGATGAAACTCGGTCAGCAGCACATGATTGACAGCCATCCACCATGCGCCATCCTGCCCGGCATTGAGAGCAATCCATTTATCGGCGTATTTCGCTACCTGATTGAAGTCGGGTGCAAATACATACATCTTCGTTCCGTTGTGTCTGCTCTCAGCAGCAAAATGGCAATCCGGCGTCCGCGTCATATTCAAGTTAGAGCCCATGACCGCGAGCATTTTCGCATTGTACCAATCCGCGCTTTCGTTCACATCGGTTTGCTCGCCCCACGTTTCCGGCGATGCGGACGGCAAATCGCAGTACCAATCATAAAATGACAGCGCTACGCCTCCCATGAGCTGAAGCATTCGCGCACCTGACGCGTAGCTGATCATTGACATCGCCGGGATCGGAGAGAAGCCTGCGATCCGGTCTGGGCCATGCTTTTTGATCGTATGAATGTTCGCCGCGGCCATGATCTCAAGAACCTCATCCCATGAAGTTCTCCGGAACCCGCCCTTGCCGCGTGCAGTCTGCCAGCGCTTACGCGCTTCGGGGTTTTCAACGAGCGACTTCCACGCGGCGACGGGATCGTCATGTTCATGGCGAGCTTTTCTCCAGAGATCGACGAGTGCACCGCGGATATATGGATACTTGACGCGAAGTGGACTGTACAAATACCAGCTGTACGATATGCCGCGCTGGCATCCGCGAGGTTCGTATGGCGGGATTCCGTGCTCGAGAGCAGGGTAGTCGAGCCCTTGCATCTCCCAGGTCACAATACCGTCTTTCACGTGGATATTCCACGTGCAGCTGCCCGTACAGTTCACGCCGTGCGTGCTGCGGACGACCCTATCGTGTTGCCAGCGGTTCCTGTAGAACTCTTCCCAGGATCTATCCTTCGCCTTTGCTTCGTCTTTGATCCAGTCAGGATTGCCGTTCTTATCGCTCATGTAGTTCTCCAATGATCTATCGAATAGCCGCTACTTATGCGTCCTTGCTCTCGCTGTTTGCCCGTTTCAGAATCTCCTCGTTCACACTGTTCACGAGAACACGGCGAACCGATCGAAATCGCTTATTCCAAATGACATCGAACACACCCAGGATGAGCACAACGGCACCCACGCCGATAAGCAGGAAGTTCAGGCGCGCCGTCGAGGGGTCAGTGGGGTTGCGTTGCAGGGTATGTTCGAAGAATGCCGTCAGCGCCAGCACCTCGTCGGGCGTGAGCGGTTGCGGTTTGAACACAGATTGCATTGATGGAGTCGCGGGAGCTGAGAGCCAGGTACTCAGCGTCTTGCGACCGCTGTAGCGTTCGTACACTGTCGTCAGGTCAGGGGCAAGAGTTCCCCCGCCAAGGCCCGGTATGTCGTTTATAGCGTGACATGAAATACAAGGGGCCGCCTTGTTTTCAAGCCTCTCGTACCCCATGAATAGTCTTCTTCCTTTGTCTACATCGGCCTCGGTGAAAGGCCTGTCGCTCACCTGAAGCCCTTTGAATTGTGAGCGCTCCAGCTTCGATTCTTCAGCGATAAGATCGAGCAGTTGGCCTGCACGCTTCTTTGTCATGGTCGGGAACGATGGCATGATAGCGCCGCGCGCTTGCGATAGCAGCTCCTGCGCATACGGATCGCCGCTCTCGATCACTCCGCGCGGATCGAGCATAAACCGCACGAGCCAATCGCGGTCCTTCCGGCTCTCAACGTCTTTGAGATCCGGGCCTGTCAAGCGACCACCGCCGATGGTGTGGCAGCTCATACAATTCTGACGGAAGTACTCTTCGGTTTCTTGCGCCGATGCGGATGTATAGAGCAGCAACAGTGCTGCTGCGACTATTGCTGCCATATACATATCGGAGGTTAAATGATGTCGGTTCATGGGCTTGCACAAATAGATAATTTGCTACGCCCTTCCCTGTTGCACATTGCGTGCCATTCATCTTGTAATGAGGGTGTATCTGCAGAAAGGCAATAATATCAGTGGCTTCTGCAGATTGACACCTATCCACCCGCGGATAACCTGGGGCCTGGACTGCATACTCGTGTTTGCAGTGCGAAGGCGCGAAGCCAGGATTCATCAGTGATACCAGTACCTTTTGCCGGTGCATACTGAACTATGCAGGCAATCGCCCGGATGAAAACTTCAGTATCCAGCAGTCGTGTGCCGCGCTTGTTGCAGCAGGTTGTCTTGAGCTTTGGGAGAGTAGAGGGGGTTAGCAGAAATCAGAGCGCTCTATGTTCAGCTTCCTCATCATCTTTTGAATTGCGGCGCGAGTAAGACCGCATTCTTCGGCGGCTTTCGAAATGTTCCCTTCAGTGCGCTCCAAAACGCGGCAGATGAACTTCCGCTGAAATGAGTTCAGCACTTCTTGTTTCGCTTGTTCGTACGAGTGTGACGTGCTGAGATCGGCGTCCCCGTCGAGCTCCAAATCGAGCATCAGATGTGCCGGTTCAATTTCTTCTCCCACGCTCAGCACGACAGCACGCTCAACCGTGTGCTGCAGTTCCCGAACGTTCCCCTTCCACGTATGGCGTTGCAGAGCCGAGACAGCCGCGGGTGAAAAAGCAGGTGCCGTCTTGTCTTCATCAATGTAGATTCTCGAAGACGTATTCAAGAAGTAGGTGGCGAGAGGTACGATATCCGAGGGTCGATCGCGCAGAGGCGGTATCGAAAGAATAACACCATTCAAGCGGTAGAACAGATCTTCTCTAAACGACCGCTCTCCAACAGCGTCCTCAAGGCGACGGTTGGAGGCGGAGACGATACGGAAGTTTACGGTTTCTTCGGCCTCACTGCCGAGCG
>PABJ01000085.1 GCA_002699105.1 Ectothiorhodospiraceae bacterium
TCGGCGGTCAGGGCGGTCAGGGCGGTCTCGGCGGTTTCGGCGGTCAGGGCGTCCCGATCAGGGACTGGTTCGGAGAGGTACTCGTATTCGTATTCTGCGTCTTCTTCCGGGAAGTACGTGCTCGACCGATCTTTGGCCCCAAGAGCCCATTTGAGCGTCACTGCGCCGCGGAACGCATCCGCGTACCAATCCAGTCCGTTGCTGATCTGTGTCAGGTTTACGGCATACCCGATTTCGGGTGTGAACATCAGCGTGCGCTCGAAATTCAGCGGCACATCGTAGCCAAGACCGAAAATCGCGGCGACATGGGTCGTGCTGGCGCTCGGGATCTCTCCCGATTGCTCGTTCCGGACGCGCCGGTTGTTCTCGAACGTCCCGGTTTCGGGCTGAAGCAGGGTTTCGCGCTGTTCGTAATCGTTCACGACGACGTACCCGAACCGCATCCCGGCGTACACATGCATAAGGTCGACCACATTCACGCGCAGCGCAGCGCTTGCACCGAGGGAGTTGAGCGTGGCATCGAGCGAGTGTCGTATCAGCGCGCGGACCGGAAATCCTTCGTCGGAGGCCGTTTTGGTCTCATCCGCTGTGAGGTTAATCCCGTGCGACATCAGCGTCCCGCGGAACATAATCCTCCATTGCTCCCCAAGGGGTAATTCAAGGTGCAATCCAGCTGTGTATCCGAGTCCGGCCTGCGTTTCGTATCCTGGGCAGCAGCTCCCGGCACCCGGGAGTTCCGAAAAACTCAACCGATGGATATTGGAGTTCAATCCGCCGTGCAGCCCGAAGAAAGAGTATTCCGGCTCGTCAAAAAATCTGTTCTGCGCAGTGCTCGCAAACGTCATCAATACCGCGACTATCGGGAGAGAACAATATCGGAGAAGCGTCATGCCTATTTCACGAGCCTCATGTGTCGAATGCGTTGTTGGGTAGGCGTCGTCAGCACGTAGAAATACGTGCCGGAAGGAAGACCGGCTGCATCGAACCGCACCTCGTATCTTCCCGGCAGCATGTAGTCGTCGACAAGCGTCGTGATGCTCCTGCCGAGGCGGTCGAACACTCGCAGCGATGTCTCGCCTTCTTCTACCAGCTCATAGCTGATGACTGCGCTGCTGTTAAACGGGTTCGGACGGTTTTGGGAGAGGGTAAGCTGATTCCCGCCGAGGTACAGCCTCGTTCCTCCCTCATCGCACAGCGCCATGATGATCTCACCGTCGGTGAGGGGTGCGCGGATGAAGTCTGTCGTCCAGGAAAACTCAACGATCTCGATATCGCTGCGTTCCAAATGGCTCCAGAGGGCAAGCCCTTCTATCGCAACCAGCGTATCGGTGCCGCTTTCGTAGGTACCGCTGATGATGAGCGTTCTCATCGAATCATCGTCGGTGAACAGCGTTCCGTCGGTTGGATAGAATACATGCTTTTTGAATCGCAGCCTGAGAGAAAAGCCGGATAGATCGACGTCCTGGATATACTTCTCCACCTCCGAAAACACAGGGATGGTCACTTCTTCTCCGGGCATTGCTACAATCGGAGGAATGGAAATGGTTGTCTGCGCGCGGAAATAGTCGAACGGGTCGGAAAATGCAGAACAGCCGTTCACGTTCACGGCTTCGACAGTAAAGGTGCCGGGTTCGGCAGGCTGGTATGTCCTATCCACCGCACCCGGTACCGCAAATCCGTCTCTATACCATTGATAGCGTATCGAGGGTGTCGATGTCAGCAGGCCGCCCTCCTGGGTGATCGTGGGTTTCGCCGGGGGCGGGTGTGCGGTGATCCTGACGGGGTCGGCAGTTCCGCGGCATCCGAACTCGTTTGTTACCTCGACGGTAAATGTCCCGCCTTTGGAGACCTGGATTCGCCGGGTTCCGGCTCCTGTATTCCACTTGTAGCTTTGATAGTCCGGTCCGGCGTCAAGAATAACGAACTCGCCTTCGCATATCTGGGTCGATCCGAGAACGGTAATTTCCGGCTCGGGGAAGGGAGAGACAAAGACCGTCACGGGGAGCGATGTTCGTTTTATGCCGGTATTCCTCGTGCCCGTCACGGTAAACGTGCCGGACTTGGTGACGGTAATCGAACGCGAACTCGCCCCATTACTCCAGATATAGGCAGTATAACCTGCCGATGCCGTTAAACGGACGCTGCCGCCTTCACAAAACTGAAGCGGGCCATCGGCGGTAATGACGGGCAAATCCTGACCGTTCGTTAGTACCGGCGCCAGCATAAAGAGAATACACGCGAACATCAGCCGTTTAATGCCAAAACCGGAAACATTGCGGTACTTCACAGAGGCTCCTGGAGTATTTTCTATGTAGAGCGAATGAGAGTGTGGAATCGAACTCAATAGATTCTATCTGCACATTATGAGATGCTGTCCGTCTAAAGTTACAGAACTCACCCATGTGAAACCATAATCGGTTACACGAAAGTCATCAGACTAACCGGTCAGGGGTTTTCCATACCGGGATATCGGCTCTTTTCCCGATCTTCCAGTTACTGTCACAAATCTCAATAAAAGGAAACCGTCATGAAAAACACCATGCTTCCCCTGTTCCTCCTCGCCTGCATCTGTATGAGTGCTTCGGCGCAACTCGGTACCGCCAACAATACCATAGCCGTATCGGGCGAAGCCACAGTCCAGGTCGATCCTGACGAGGTCGTTATTCGCCTGGGTGTTGAGACATGGGCTGAATCGATCCAAAAAGCGAGAGCCCAATCGGACGATGTCATGAGCACGGCGATCGATGTAGCGAAACAATTCGGGGTCGAGAGCAAATACATCCAAACCGACCACATTAACGTTCGGCCGACCTACGCCGATGACCTCGAGAACAAAGTCATGGACGGCATCATCGTCCGGAAAAGTCTTGTGATAACCTTGAAGGAACTATCCAAGTTCGAGGATTTGCTGACGGCCCTGCTGGGTACGGGGATCAATCATATCAAAGGGATTGAGTTCCGGACGACAGAACTGCGCAAATACCGGGATCAGGCACGTTCCCTGGCTGTCATTGCTGCGCGCGAAAAAGCCGAGGCTTTGGCGGGCGACGCCGGGACAAGCATCGGGAATGTGCTGAGTATCCGCGAGGACAGGATACATTCGTGGGACTGGTACAACAGCTATTGGGGTTCTTCCTGGTCGCGCGGTATGACGCAGAACGTTATTCAATCGATGGATAGCGGTTCGCAGACCACCGGCAGCGTATCTCCCGGGCAGATCTCGGTCGATGCGCGTGTCTCGGTAACGTTCGCCCTGGTCAATTAAACAGCAATCCAGCCAACCGGGTATATCCCGGAGGGCTGGTATTGCTTGAGGTAGGAGGTAGATTCTATTTCACGAGGTTCATCAGCCGCTGACGGAACAGGGTCGGCGTCTGAAGCACGTAGATATACGTTCCGGACGGCATTTGACGCAGATCAAGGAAGTGTTCGTACTCGCCCGGCTCGATATAGCCGTCAACGAGTGTCCGTATCCTGCGGCCAGTCATATCCAGCACGTAGAGCTGCGTATAGCCTCGCTCGACCGTCGAGAATTTGATGGTCGTGAACTTATGGAACGGATTCGGCGTGTTCTGCTGGAGCTCGATACGTCCCGCCGTACTGACGAAACGCGGTGCGCCCTGCCTGCAGATACCAAGGGTAAAGACGCCGTCCGTAATATCGGCATGGACTGTCGGGTCGTCGAACTCGATGCTCTCCACGTGCAGTTCTGTACCCTCGAACGTCGATAGCATTGCGGTGCAGTTCAGCGCCGCCAGATCTACGAGGCTATCGGCCGGGAGAAGGTACTGCTCGCCGCCCTTTGTCAGGACTGTCGGTATATGGCCCGTAAATGTCGCATAGCGGTATTCAGCCGAATCGCGATATGATACGTTGTGCGGGACCAGGACTTCCTTGTTGAACCTGAGCGTCAGAGAGACGCCGGACTTTGTGACCTTGGCCATGCCGGGAGCTGCCTTGATGCCGATAGGTATCGTGACAGGTTCGCCTGCATCCGCCTCTACGTCCAGAGGAATCTGCACGTTGGTTTTCACAAGCCTGAAGTCGTACGGATCGCTCATCGATGTGCATCCGTCGTCGCTTGTAATGCTGACGGTGTACGCACCCTGCTTTTCTGTGACAATCTGACGCTTGTACGCGCCGGGAACAGGCACACCTTCATAGTACCACGCATACCGCGGACCCTCAGTGGCAGTAAGAACTTTCCCGCGCTGCGAAATGTGCGGCTTCGGCGGTTTCTTGCCTGAGGTGACCTGCAGGAGTTCAGATTCACCGACACAGCCGTATTTATCGGTAACGCGTACGAAGTAGATGCCCGGCTCGGAGATGTACACCTTCCTGGTGGAAGGGCCGTGCGACCATTCGTACTTCTGGTATCCTTCGCCCGCATCGACGAGCAGTTGATCTCCGGAGCAGATATGGGCAGAGCCGTAGTAGTTCAACTCCGGTACCGGTTTCGGGAGGACAAAGATCATCACAGGCCGCGAATCCCAGTCGATGCCATGCTTATCGGTAATCGTCACGAAGTACGTACCCGGTTCGCGAACGGTGATCCGTTTCGTCGATTCTCCGGTGGACCAGCGGAACGCAACGCCTTCGGGCGGTCCCTGCAGTTCGACAGCCGAGCCGTCGCAGATTGTGGTATTGCCGAGCACTTCAATTTCGGGGAAGTAGTCGGGAGTAACCTCGACGATATGCCAGATCATCTTCTGACAGCCATGAACGTTGGTGATGTAGACCTTTAAGGTATCCTTAATGGTGATATCCCAACGTGCTGTGATCGTCGGCGAACCCTGACCCGAGGTAATCACGCCCTCACCGGCATCCCATTCGTAGATATTCCCTGCCAGATGCGGGACCTTGAACGTCTGCTCGACCGTCGGACGGAATCTTGTGATCCCTTCGATCGAAACATTTGGAACGGGATACACGATGACTTCAATCGGCTCGGAATTGGTTTTGCAACCGTTTGCGTCGGTCACATACACCCAATACTTCCCTGCCTTCGTTACTTCGATCTTCCGGCCTTCTTCGCCGGTCGACCAGCGGTAGGTTTCGAATCCGTCTTCTGCGGTCAGCACAACGCCGCCGCCCTTACAGAATTCCGTCGGTCCGCTTGCAGTGACCTGTGGGATCTCTGTTGGACGGACAGTGATATTGTGCGAAAGGAATGCAGAGCATTTGGCTTCGCTGAAGATTTCGACTGCTATTGTTGCCGTGCCGGGACTATCCCAGTACACAGCGACCTTCGATGTGCCCTCGCCGGAGACGATTCTGCCGCCTACAGCCGTCCAGCTATACTTGTAACCGGGGACATCATCGACGTAGTATTCGAAGCGGTTACGCTGACAGGCGAGCCAATCGCCCTTAATCTCAGCCTGCGGTACGGTGTACTTCTGGACCTTCACTGCACGCGAGACCGCCGAGCAGCCCTTGGCGTCAAATACCTTGACCTGGTATGTGCCTGGGTCGGAGACAACGATCTTTTGTGTCTTCGCACCGGTGTTCCACTCGTACCGGGTGTATCCCGTGCCGGCGTCGAGTTCAACAGATTCGCCTTCGCAAAGATCGAGCGATCCCTGATAGGTGATGACCGGCGTCAGTTGCGGGTAAACTTCGACATGGAACGGCTCGGAGACTCCGGAGCAACCCGATTCAAGGGTTACCTTCACCCAGTAGTCCCCTTTGGCTTTCACGACTAATTTCTGGGTCGTAGCCCCCGTGGACCATTCATAGGATTCGTACCCCGTTCCGGCATCGAGCACCACCTGCTCTCCATAACACACGACCGGATTGATATCCGACGTTATGACGGGAGCGAACGTGGGTGAGACGTCGACGTAGAATACTTCATCGCTGGTACAGCCGCTGATATCATGCACTGCATGCACGGTCAGCGAGCCCTTGCCGATATCTGTCCATTGTACGCGCACGGATTCGCCGTTGAGATCGGAGAGTGCAACGCCGCCTACAATCGACCAGGAATACGATACCCCATCTTCTCCGGATACGTAGTACGTAGCCTGCGTATCGGGACAGACATAACCGGGTCCGTGGACGACCGGCGTCGGCGGATCGTAAATCTTCACGGTAACCGGTGCGGAAGTATCCTTGCAATTGCCGGAATTGCTGACGATGACATAGTAGTTACCAGCTGTGCTGACCTGGATGGAAGCGCCCGTATCGCCTGTCGACCAGAGGTACGAATCGTACTTGTTGTTGACCGAAAGCGTTACCTTCTCGCCGCGGCACACGCCGAGCGGTTTATCCGAGAGGACAAACGGCTGCGGGAGATCCTTGACGGTCACAATGACTTGGTCGGTCGATACGCATCCATTGGCATCCGTTACCGTGAGTGTGTACGTGGTGGAGTGCTCCGGCGATGCAAGCGGTTGTGCAATATTCGGAGCGCTCAACCCTTCGATCGGCGACCATGTGTAGAGATACGGAGCGGTACCACCCGTCGCAGGATTTCCGAGCTGGATACGGTTGCCGTTACAAAGGGTTGCATCCAAACCGGCGTCTGCCACCGGCGTCGGACGCACAGAAACGGTGACCGAATCCACACTGGAACAGCCTTTGGCGTCCGTGACTCGCACCTCGTAGGTGGTAGTCGTCATCGGCGAGGCTATTGGCTTTGCAACCGCGGGATCGCTCAAAGCGGTTTGCGGCGACCATGCGTAGGTGTACGGTCCGGTTCCGCCGCTCGCGATGTTACCGAGCACAATATCTTCCCCGCCGCAGATCGTAACATCCGCACCTGCGAAGGCAATCGGCGCTGCCTCAATAAGTACCGTCACGTTATCGGAGGCTGTGCACCCTGTTGCATCAACGACTGTGAGTGTGTACGTCGTTGTCCGCGTCGGGCTTGCTACGGGCTGCGCGATATTCGGATCGTCCAGGCCGCGCGTGGGCGTCCAGATGTAGCTGTACGGCGGTGTGCCGCCGGATGCAACGGCACCCAGCTGCGTCGATCCGCCTGCGCAGAAGGAAGCATCCTCGCCTGCGTACGCTATCGGCGCTTCGTTGACCGTCAGTCTGATGGAATCGACTGTGCTGCAGCCGTTCGCATCGGTGACGTGGAGCGTATAGGTACGCGTGACGACCGGTGATGCCAGCGGCGTCGCGATGTTAGGATCGCTCAATCCGGTGGCTGGGCTCCATGCGTAGGTGAACGGCGCCGTGCCGTTCGTCGCCGCGGAGCCGATGGTGATCGCCGTACCGCGGCAGATCGTGGTATCGGTTCCTGCATCGGCGACGGGATTCGGGAAGATAGTGACCGTCACATCGTCGGATGAGCTGCATCCGTTGGCGTCGGTCACGGTGAGTGTGTATGTCGTCGTGACATCCGGTGCCGCAAGCGGCTGCTGTACGTCGACTGCATCCAATCCTGCAGAAGGACTCCAGGAGTATGCATACGGCGGTGTGCCGCCGACAGGGGGATTGCCAAGGGTGACAGCCCCGCCGGAACACAGCGCCTCATCGCTGCCCGCATCCGCCAATGGCGTCGGATACACGGTAATGGTAATCTGATCGGTTGCCTGGCATCCGCTGCCGTCCATGACGGTAACGGTGTATGTCGTCGTCGCAGATGGACTTGCGACAGGGTTCGCAACGCTGTCGCCGCTCAGCCCTTCGCTCGGCGTCCAGGAATAGATGTACGGCGTCGTGCCGCCGGTAACAACTGCCTCAAGCTGTACATCGCCACCGAGGCAGAGGCTTTCGTCCGCACCCGCATCGATGGTAATGCCTGCATTCACGGTAAGCTGTGCCATGGAGGTCGTCATGGAACCGCAGGTGTTGGTGAACACCGCGCGGTAGAAGTAGCCATCCTTCGCGGCGTCCACATTGAAGGTCAAACCTGTGCCGGTCTCGCCGGTCAGCGGTGTAAAGGTCAGGCCGTCGGCGGATTCTTCCCACTGCACGGTGGGTGCGGGATCGCCATCCGCGCCGGCCATAAACGTCGCGATTGCCCCGTCGCAGGCTACCTGGTTGGCCGGATTGCTGGTGATCGTCACGGGTGTATTCACGGTCACCACGGCAGGATCGCTGCTCACCGAGCCGCATGCCGCGGCGAAGTTCGCGCGGAAGTACTCCGTCTTGGTGCCGCTTGATGCCGTGTAGGTGTACGTGGAATCCGTCGCGCCGGGGATATCAACGAAGACGTTCCCGTCGGCGCTGTTTTGCCACTGGATGGCCGGATCGCCGGCCGCGCGCGCGGTAAGCGTGATAGACGCGCCGTCGCATGCTGTCACATCCGCGGGGTGCTTCGTCACGGTAACCGTCGGGGTGACCGTCAGCGCCGCTGCAGCAGAGGTCGCCGAGCCGCACATGTTCGCATAACCGACGCGGTAGTGGTAGCCGTCCTTCGATGGATCGACCGTGAACGAGTAACTCGTCGCCGTGGCGCCCGGTATATCCGTAAACGTGATGCCGTCGGGGCTGTCCTGCCACTGCGCAGAGAGCGTGGCTGTGCCCGTCGCTGCGGAGGTGAACGTCACCACCTGGCCGTCGCAGAGCGTCTGGTCGGCGGGCTCGAGCGTAATGCCGGGGGATTCGTTCACCGTGAGGATGGCCGGGTCGCTATCGAGCGAGCCGCACCCGCCGGTGAAGGAAGCCCGGTAGGCGTATGCATTCTGCGCGGGCGTCGCCGCGAAAGTATACACCGTATCCGTCTCGCCCGGGATATCGACGTAGGTGAAGCCGTCCGTGCTGTACTGCCACTGGACCGTCGGCGTGGGGGTGCCGGCTGCCTTGGCAACGAAGCGCGCGGTGCCTGCATCGCACAGCGTGACGTCGGCGGGCTGCAGCGTAATGGAGGCCGCCGTACCCACTGTCAGCGTCGCGATATTGCTCGTCGCGGAGCCGCATGTATTCGTGAAGACTGCCCTGTACTGCTTGCTGTCGTCCCCGGCGCCCGCGGTGAACTGGTACGTCGATGACGTCGCGCCCGGGATTGCCGAGAAGCTCACACCATCGGTGCTGACCTCCCACTGAATCGTCGGCGTGGGATTGCCGCTGGCGCTCGCGCTGAAGATCACGCTCGAGCCGGCGCAGATGTTGCGGTTCGTGGGGTGGCTCGTAACGAGCGGCGCAGAGTTGACCGACAGCACCGCACTCGTGGAGGTCACCGTGCCGCAGGAATTCGCCGCGCGCATGCGGTAGCGGTTCCCGTGATCGGCCTGGCTGGCTGTGAATGAGTACGAGGTACTCGTCGCGCCGGGAATGTCGGAATACGTGGTGCCGTTCTCGCTGTACTGCCATTGTAGTGTCGGCGCGGGAGTGCCCGTTGCGTTCGCGGTGAAGGTGACAAACGTCCCGGTGCAGGCGCTTTGGCTCGAGGGGTTCTGCGATATAACCGGATCGTCGGTTACGGTGAGCTGCGCCGCCGCAGAGGTAGCCGATCCGCAGGCGTTCGTGAAGACCGCTCTGTAGTAATAGCCGTCCTTCGCGGTTGCAGCCGTGAAGCTGTACGATGTATCCGTTGCGCCGCTGATAGCGGAGTACGTGATATTATCGGCGCTTTCTTCCCAGCTCACGCTAACAGGATCGGTGCCGGAGGCCTTCGATACGAATGTCACTCCACTGCCGTTGCAGACGGTGGCGTCGGACGGATCGAGGGTGACCGACGGCGATGCGCATGGCACGCTGCCGATGTTCGCCTCGAACGCCGAGCGTCCGTGCGTTCCTGCACGCAGGAGCCTGTCGGAGCCGATTTCCACATAGTCGAAATCCATCACCGGCACGAACGGCATGCCGTTGCCCTGCCGGGTCCAGTTTGCGCCGGCGTCCGTGCTGCGGTAGACGCCGAAGTCGTTGGCGGCGTAGAAATGCGTGGGTTCTTCGGGATCGACGAAGAAATCATTGTGCGGCACATTCGGAAGATCGCCCGAGACATTCGTCCACGAAGTCCCGAGGTTCGTCGTTTTGTAGATCTTGTTGCCCGAGCTGAAACCGCTGCGTACAAGGTAGAATGTGCTCGCATTGTTCGGGTCTGCAACCAGGCGGGTGATATATCTATCGCTACCGGGAATGTTCGATGTGATTTCCGTCCAGTTTCCACCTTCATTCGTCGATGCATAAACGTTGGGGTTGTTGTAGTATGAATCCCCCGCGGAGATCATCATGTTATCGGGATTCACCGGACTCTGTGCGATGCAGTTGATATTGCGCGGTGCGACGCCAGTTGCTATGGCATTCCAGCTGTTTCCGCCGTTGGTCGTCTTGATGAAATTCGTATTCGCAGTATAGAGCACGCTGCTGTTCGTCGGATGCATCACGATGGGTGTAACCCACGTGGCAGCACTGTTCCAGACCGTGGATCCGCTCGAACCGCCGTTGGTACTCTTGTAGATGCGTCCGTTCTGGGTGGAATAATAGACGATGTTCGGATTGGAGTGGTCGTACACGCACTCCATCCCGTCGCCTGTCGATACGAAGCTCCAGGACGTTGCGCCGCTGGAAGACTTCCGGAAATTGCCGTTATCCTGCGCTCCGCCCATGATCTTGTCGGCATCTGTGGGATGCGACGCGATACGGTAGAACTGCAGTGTGGAAATGTTGTTGTTGGCAGAGTTCCAGTTACTGCCTGCGTCGGTGGACTTGAACACACCGCCGTCGCAGCCGAGATACACAATGTTCGGATTGCTCGGCGCAAACACGACCTTGTGATAGTCGACGTGCGCGACGCTGCTCCATGCATTGGTTCCGCCGCCGTAACGCAGCGGTGAGAACGAACTGCCGTTGGTCGAAAGATGCAGTTCCACGTTCCCGACGATGACACGGTTCGGATTCGTGGGGTGCACAGCGATACAGAGGTCGTAAAACCCCTGGTCGTTCCAGTTCGTACCGTCGTAGGTTCCGCCCAGCTTCGTTCCTGCTGCAATCTGGCTCCAGCTTGCTCCGCCGTCCGTGGATTTGTAGAGCACTGTGCCGCTGCTGTTATAAATCAGGGCATAGAACACTGCGGGCGACGATTGGCTTTGGGATATCTGTATGCGCTGGATATTACTCGTCGAGGGCAGGCCGCTATTGGATTTCGTCCAGGACGCTCCCGCATTGGTCGAAATGTAGAATCCCGCGGAAGAACTTCCGCCGCCCAATGCCGCATAGGCCTTTGTGCTGCTGGAAGGATCGAAACAAACATCGAATGCATCACCAGAGGTAAGCGTCTCGGTCCAGGTTGTACCGCCGTCGGTACTGCGCCAGACGCCTTCATTCGAGAGGCTGCCGAGGTGGGAATAGCCGCTGCCGAGCGAAGCGAGAACGATATTTGCGTTGTGTGGACTGACCTCTATGTCGGAAAAGTGCGTTTGATTCCCGAATCCGTTTGTGATATGCGTCCAGCTCGTGCCGCCGTTGGTGGATTTGAACAATCCCTGCCCGTCGTAGGTCACAGAATTGAAGAGATACATGACCTCGCCGGTACCGGCAAAAACGATGTTTGGGTCGGCAGGACTGACGGCTATGGCTCCGAACGTTATCGAAGATAGTCCCGAGCCGATATCGCTCCACGACGAACCGCCGTTGGTGGTTTTCCAGATACCGCCTGCGGCTGCGCCGATATAGGCAGTATTCGCATTCGTCGGATGTACGGCTACAGCGCGTACCCTCCCGCTGACATCTCCCCAGTGCGAAGGCCACATATCCGTCACGCTGTTCGGCCCAATGGTCTCCCATGTTACGGAAGCCGCCGGAGCAGGTCCTTGCATGTATTGCGATTGCTTGCGAACCCGATCGCGCTCCATCTCCGTATTTCGTTCCTGGAGATACGTCGCAACCGGAAGCTCGCCGTCCGGATTTGTCCGCTGGCGGTAGAACCACTCATACCGTTTGAATGATTTCCGCTCTTTGACGAACTGCGGTACGGATTCAAAGGGGTTCTCCTGTGCATTGAGACCTTGCACGGCAAACGTCCCGAGAATCGCAAAAATAATGATGTTACGGAGGTATTGTGCCGGAGTATTCATACGCCTACCACCAACCTTAAGTATCTATTACTGTGATACAGATTTTGCAAATTTGAAAATAAGAGCGCAGTTGCATTGTAAATATTACAGGTATTATCAGAGACGAACTTCATCCTAGACCGCAACCATAGCGTTATTTACATACTTCTGCTTCATTATACTCTGCACTCTTACTGTTTACTCTACATTATTTAGTATGGATAGCGGGCTTTTTGATCTACCTAAACCCATCCTACCTTCTATTTTTACCTCATGATCCTCACGGTGAAGCACGGTTCCGGAGATGTCGCATCATAAAAGCTCATCTAGTGTGCCAAACTTTATTCCACAGGCTATTGACATTGTCGACAGGATGCTTTATGTTAGCCAACAGGTTTAACTTTTGAGTTAAACCATACGATTACACTCACGAGTCAATGCTTTTGATGTACACGGAACAGGAACAAAACATACTCGCAGCCGCACTCGAAGTCTTCGGTGAACGGGGACGGGAAGGAGCGAAGATTCAGGAGGTCGCCGACCGGGCGGGAGTGAACAAGGCGCTCGTGCACTATTACTTCAGGTCGAAGGATCGCCTCTATGATCTCGTCATCGACTCGGCGATTTCGAACTATTTCGAGAAAATCGGCAGGGTGATGGAGGAAGCGGATACGTTTGAGCAGCTCCTCAAGTCTACCATTGACACCTATCTCGATATTTTCACTCAGCAACCGCATATCCGGAAGCTGTTTTTCGGGGAGATGCTGCGGGATGAAGAATCGTTCAAAGCAAAGCTGCGGCAAAGCGTGGAACGCGCCCCGCGGGAAGTCGTCCCGACATTCATCAAGAAAATGAAGCAGGCGCAAGCGGCCGGCGAGGTGCGGGATTTGGACCCGTTGCAAACGTTCGTCTCGATGATAGGCTGCTGCATCATCATCTTCATCGCCTTCCCCATGCTTTCGGCCAATATCCCGGAGGTAGCGAACCAGCGGGACGCCCTAATCGCGGCGAGACGCGAGCATATTTTTGAGTTACTCTACAACGGGCTGCGAAATACCCCGGCCCCGGGCGAAATCAGTGACGAGGAAACCCTATGAAACAATTCATCACACTCTCTCTCCTCCTGTTCGCCGCCGCTGCACAGGCACAGCCGCAGGCCGAAAAGAGCTATTCCTTGCTGGAGCTCAAATCGATGGCGATTATGAACTACGAGGCTATCCGTATAGCACTGTTTGAAGCCAAACAGGCGCGACTGGAAACAGATGCGCTCGCTGCAACACGACTGCCCCGTCTCGATGCGGAGGCATCGTACACGTATCTCAGCGAGACCGCCTCTATCGATTTGAAAATCCCGCCTCTCGTCGACCGGAGCATCACATTGGGAGACGGGCATAATTATTCCACAGGCGTGATTGCTTCCGTTCCGCTGTTCACAGGATTTCGGCTGAGTTCGGCAGTGGAAATGAAGAAGGAAGCGGAACTCATCGCCAAGCAAACGTTCGAAGGGACGGCAACCGAAGTACGCAACAAGGTTGCGCTCTATTATCACAAGGCGTTGACGGCAGAAAATGCTGTGGATATTGTAGAAAAGCAGCGCGCCGTGCTTGCGAAGAATCTCCGGACGGCCAAGGAGCTTCAAGAGCATGCGCAGCTCCTCCCGTACGATACGCTCCAGCTTTCCAACCGCATGATGGAACTCGAGGTACAGCGCGAAAACGCCATAAGCGCGAAACGCCATGCGATCTACGTGCTGATGGAGCTGACAGGCTCAGCGGAGTATTTCGATATCGAAGAATCCGCCCCGAACGAATTGGCGGAGGCAGCATTATCGCTGGATTCGCTAACTGCGATTGCTGAGGAAAACCGCTACGAATTTCAAAACCTGAGATCGCAAGAACGAATTACCGGGTTAGCGATTCGGGAATCGAAAGCGGATTACTATCCCCAAGTTAGTGCATTCGCGGGCTACAGATACGGGAAGCCGGGGATCAATCAATTTGCCAACGAATGGATGGGCTACTTCACCGGCGGGATTCAACTTTCGTGGAATCTGTGGTCCTGGGGAGCCGACAGCAAGGAAACAGAAAAGCGCGAGATCGATATGGAAAAGAATCGTCTGCGCAGCCAGCAGCTCAGGCGCTCAATCAGGATGCAGCTCGCCGCTATGAAGGAAGATCTCCGTGTGATACAGACGCGGATGGAACTCACCGAGCGGCGAATTGTCCAGGAACGGGCGAAGCAAAACATCGTTCAATCGCGCTTTCAACAGGGATTGGCGACCGCGACGGAAGTCGTCGATGCCGAAACAGCCCTCACCGTTGCAGAGCTATCGCTCGAACAGGAACAAATAGACTACTCCGTCGCACTGACCAAACTCGCATCAATTCTCGGAAAAGACCTCTAGGAGATCAATCGCATGAAACTCTCATACATTGCGGCCGCGTTGGCACTCATGCTCATCTGCATCGGCTGTTCGACCGAGGATTCGGGGACGCTGACATTTACCGGCATCATGGATACGGACGAAGTGCGCGTGAGTTCGCAATCGCAGGGCATCCTGCGCACGCTGCTAGCACAGGAAGGCGCACAGGTGGTGAAAGACTCCCAACTGGCGGTGATCGAATCGGATAAGCTCGGCTACCAGCTATCGACGCAAAAAGAAACGATATCCGAACTGGACCATGCCTACGAAGCTGCCAAGCAGCAGCTGGAAGCGGCAATGGCGGAGCATGATAATGCGCGCCGAAGGTACGAGCGATTCAGAGCGCTGCTCGATAAGGATGCGGTGACGCGTCAACAGGCGGATGATGTGCTGACAAAATTCCGTGCAGCAAGAGCGAACAGGGATGCTGCACAGGCAAATCTGGCATCGGTGAAGAGCAAGCAGGCGCAGGTGCGTTCCACGATGAAGATCACCGAGGAGCAGATCCAGGACGCCAGTGTCGTTGCTCCGCTTTCAGGGACTGTCCTTGTCACGTACGCCGAAGCCGGCGAATTTGTCGGCCCGGGCACTCCCCTCCTTGATATCGCCGATCTGTCGACGCTTTGGACCAAAATCTACATCGCAGAAGAAGACCTTCCCCGCATCAAGCTGGGACAAAACGCCGAGGTGCATATCGATGGAACGGAGGAAACGCTACAGGGCACGATCACCTGGATCTCGAGCGAATCCGAGTTCACACCGAAGACAATCCTTACCGAAGAAACACGGACATCGCTCGTCTACGCTGCGAAGGTCACGGTCGATAACAGCAGCGGGATCCTGAAGATCGGGATGCCTGTCGTCATTCAAATCGAAGAGGCTGCGCAATGAGTTTGCCGGTAACGGTATCGGGGTTTTCCAAGTCGTACGGCGAAGTACAGGCGGTGAAAGAGCTCAGCATGGATGTATCGCCCGGCGAACTGTTCGGTCTTATCGGTCCCGACGGGGCAGGCAAAACCACAACGATGCGCACGCTGGTAACCCTACTCCGCGCGGACAGCGGCAAGATATCCATCGGCGACTACGATGCGGAAACACACGTCCGCGAGATCCGCTCGATCGTCGGATATATGCCGCAGCGGTTTTCGCTCTACCCGGACTTATCGATAGACCAGAATCTCAATTTCTTTGCCGACCTGTTTAACGTCCCGAAGGATGAGATCCCCAAGCGCAAGGAACGCCTCTACCGCTTCAGCCGCCTGGAAGAGTTCGCCGACCGGCTCGCCGGAAGGCTTTCTGGCGGGATGAAGCAGAAGCTCGCGCTTTCATGCACACTCATTCACGATCCATCGGTCCTTGTGCTTGACGAGCCCACAACGGGCGTCGATCCGGTATCGAGGAATGAGTTCTGGAACATCCTTGCCGAATTGAAACAGCAGGGTGTGACCATTATCGTATCGACCCCCTATATGGACGAAGCGTTGAAGTGCGACCGGGTATCCATTATGCACAACGGTGCCGTGCTCGCCGCCGGGAAGCCGGATGAACTCACCGATCTCCACGAACCTCAACTCTTCGAGTTGATTACCGGCGACATCGTTTCCACAACGCACATTCTGAGCGCGGAACCGGATGTCATCTCTGTGCAGGGATTTGGCGATAGCGTTCACATTGCCGTTGCACCGGACATCTCATCCGATAGCCTGGAATCGACCGTCTCGGCATCATTGCAGCGGGAGGTGACATTGAAGCAAATCACCCCCACGCTCGAGGATGTGTTCATTCACCTTGTGAACGAAGGGAGCCGGGATGACGGATAAGAACGCAGTAGAGGTGGTGGACCTGGTGAAACGATTCGGGACGTTTCATGCCGTCGATACCATCTCGTTTACCATCCGGCAGGGGGAAATCTTCGGTCTGTTGGGAGCGAACGGCGCCGGGAAGACGACGACCATCCGCATGCTGTGCGGATTGCTGAAACCGACCGGCGGCAAAGCAACCGTCGCAGGACATGATGTCTACCGCGAGGTGCCGAAGATCAAGAAAAGCATCGGGTACATGAGCCAGAAATTCTCCCTCTACGAAGACCTCACCGTGAAGGAAAACATTGAGTTCTACGGCGGCGTCTATGGATTGGAGAAGGGGCAAATCGAAGAGAAGTCCACCGCGCTCATCAGGGAACTGGGTTTGGAAAACCGCAGCAATACCCTCACGAGTTCGCTGCCGATCGGCTGGAAGCAGCGTCTTGCGCTCAGCACCGCACTGCTGCACGACCCCGAGATCATCTTCCTCGACGAACCTACCGGCGGCGTCGATCCGATATCGCGGCGCAGCTTCTGGAAGCTGATCTACGATATCGCCGACGCCGGGAAAACCGTCTGCGTCACCACGCACTACATGGACGAAGCGGAGTACTGCAACCGCGTGTGCATCATGTACCAGGGCCGTATCGTGGAGCTCGGCTCTCCTTCCCAGTTGAAGGAGAAGCACAATCTGCCGACGATGCAGGATATCTTCATTCAAACGGTGGATCGGTAATGCGGCGCAGAGTATTCGGCATCATACGAAAAGAGTTCATCCACATCTTCCGGGATGTACGCACCCTGCTCATCCTCATCGCAATGCCGATCATGATGATCGTCCTGTACGGCTACGCCATCACGCTCGATATCCGCAACATCGCCTTTGCCGTCATCGACAACGCCAACACCGCGCAAAGCCGCGAGCTCATCGACCGGTTCGCCGAGAACGACTTCTTCATTCTGAACGAAGGTGCCTACACCGCGCAGGATGTAGACCGGCTGTTCGCGGAGCGCACGGTGTCGTTCGTGCTGGTGTTCGGGAAGGACTTCCAGCATGAGATTATCGAACGCGGCTCGGCCGATCTGCAATTGCTCATCGACGCGAGCGACAGCAACGTCGGTACGTACATCAACAACTACGCGACGGAGATCATCAACAAGTACAACACGAGCATCAACCGCGTGCTGCCGATGGCCTTCACTGTGGAGCCGAGGATTCTCTACAACCCCTCGCTGGAAAGCTCGCTGTTCTTCGTCCCCGGATTGGTGGCGCTCATCCTCATGCTCATCAGCGCGCTGCTGACCTCGATCACCATCAGCCGCGAGAAAGAGACCGGCACCATGGAGCAGATCCTCGTCTCTCCCGTCCGCCCGATCGAAATCCTGATCGGCAAGGTGGTGCCCTACATCGCGCTGGGGCTCTTCAATGCGGCGATGATCCTGGTCTTCGCGAAGATACTCTTCGCGATACCCTTCCAGGGCAGTCTCTGGCTTCTCTTCCTGCTGACGCTGGTGTATGTCTTCACCGCGCTGGCCTTCGGACTGATGATCTCCACCGTCGCGCCGAACCAAATGGCGGCCATGCTCATGACCCTCATGGCAACCATCCTCCCGACGATTATGCTCAGCGGGTTCATCTTCCCCATCGCCAGCATGCCGGATATCCTGCAGTATATCAGCACGGTGATACCTGCCACGCACTACCTGAAGATCATCCGCGGCATCCTGCTCAAGGGCGTGGGACTCGAGTCCCTCTACCTCCCGGCGATCATCCTGACGGCAATCGGGGTGTTCCTGGTGGCCGTGGCCTCGAAACGCTTTAACACGACGCTGGAGGGCTGACGATGCAGCAGGTGTTCTATCTCGTGCAGAAAGAGTTCCGGCAGGTCTTCCGCTCGAAGATCATGATCGGCATACTGTTCGTCGCGCCGCTGATACAGATTCTCGTCCTCGGGAACGCTGTCACCACCGACGTCACCAACCTGAAGGTGGTTCTCTTCGATAACGACCGCACGCCGATGAGCCGGGAGCTTCTCCGCAGGCTCGCGAACTCCGAGTACTTCATCCCCATCGAAGTGGAGGACGACTACACGAAGCTCAGCCAGTACATGGACCGCTTCGAGGCCAACCTCGCGCTGGCAATACCGGGCGGCTTCCAGCGGGATGTGGTGCGTAAATCCGCGCCCAAGGTGCAGGCAATGGTCGACGGGCTGGACGGGAATTCCGCAGGCATTGCGCTCGGGTATGTGGCGGCCATCGTACAGAAGTACAACGCGGACATCATCATGATGGAGCCCGGCCTCCGCAATGAAGCCCGCGCCGTCCGGCAGGTGAAGCTCGAGCCGCGCTTCTGGTTCAACCCCAACCTCGAGAGCCGCGTCTATATCGTGCCGGGACTGATCGCCATCATCCTCACGATCATCACGGTGTTCCTCACGGGCATGGGCATCGTGCGGGAGAAAGAGATCGGGACGCTGGAGCAGCTCATGGTTACGCCCATCCGAAGCTGGCAGCTCATCCTCGGGAAGATCATCCCCTTCGCCGTGCTCGGCTTCATCGAGATTATCATCATCATGGTGTTCGTGTATATACTGTTCGGCATCGGGGTGGCGGGCAGCATCCCTCTCCTGCTCTTCGAGAGCGGTATCTTCATCCTCACCACGCTCGGCCTCGGCATCTTCATCTCCACCATCTCCGAGACGCAGCAGCAGGCGCTCTTCTTCGCGTGGTTCTTCATGATATTCGGAATCCTGCTCTCCGGCTTTTTCATCCCTATTGCCAACATGCCGGAGGTCATTCAGTGGATAACCTACCTCAATCCGCTGCGCTACTTCCTGGTCATCCTGCGCGAGATTTACCTCAAGGGCTCGCCCCTTGCGTACCTCCTGCCCGAGACCTTCGCGATGATTGCATTCGGACTTGCGGTATTCACGCTGGCAGTCGTACGGTTCAGGCAACGGCTGGTGTAGGGCGCTTGTTTCCATTGCCCCCATTCGCTAGCTTTCATCTCATGAAAACGACCCCATTCGCCGTCGCCCTGGTGCTTATCGTTCTTGCGATTGCAGGCTGCGGCAAGAACAAACCAGAGACCGAGCCTCGTACCGTGCTGCTGTTTGAATCCCCCGCCTCGTACCCGGAATTCGACGGGCAGCGCGCGTTCGAGCTTGTCGAGCGCCAGCTTTCGTTCGGACCCCGCGCCCCGAACTCCCCCGGTCACGCAGCCTGCGCCGAGTTTCTCCACAGCAGGCTCGCATCGCTGTGCGATACGCTCAAGGTGCAGGAATTCACGCTCCCCGGCTACGGCAGCGAGCGCCTTCCCCTCGTGAACTTCATCGGAAGGTTTAACCCCTCCGCACGGAACAGGATCATCCTTGCGGCGCATTGGGATACGCGTCCCAGAGCGGATAAGGAGGATGGAGAAGCGGACCGCAGCGAGCCTATCCCCGGCGCCAACGACGGCGGCAGCGGAACGGCTGTGCTGCTGCACATCGCAGAAATACTGAACGATACCCCGCCGCCCATCGGTGTGGATATCATCCTGTTCGACGGCGAGGACTACGGCAAGGAAGGCGATGAGCGCATGTACTGCCTCGGCTCCCAGTATTTTGCAGCCAACATCCCGCCCGAATACGACGCGGATTTCGGTATCCTGCTCGATCTCGTCGGAGACAGTGCGGCGGTGTTCCCGCGCGAGGGCTTCTCGCGGCAGTTCGCGCCCGACGTGGTGGATCTCGTTTGGGGCAACGCTTCCTCCCTCGGTCTCAGCCGTTTTTCCAACGAGCGCTACGCTCCTATCCTCGACGATCACGTATGGCTGAACCAGCTTGCGGGCATCAAGACCGTGAATATCATCGACGCCGAGTTAATAGGCCATGCCGACCCGAATCCCCGCCGCCAGTACTGGCATACCCACCGCGACGACATGCGCAACATCTCCGCCCAAACCCTGGACGAAGTAGGCACACTCCTGCTGTACATGGTATTTGGATTAACGCCTGCGTAAGGGGGGGTAGTAGCTGTCAAGGATTCAATAGACGCTCGATTGCGTCACTGATCATCCCATCTCCCACAGTATTCGATATAGATACGATTGTACCCTGATAGTCAAGAACCACATAAAGAGGCAGATATTGGACTTGAAATGCACTACGCATTATATCATGATCCTCGTTTGCAATATAATAATTGTCACCCTGCAGATCATATCTATCTATGTATTCCTTCCATTTTTCGGGAGGTGAGTACTCCATGGCGAAGTTGACAATCCTCAGATCCTGAGCATACTTCTTACTGAGAATATTGAGCTGCGGGATTTCTTCCAGACAGGAGCCGCACCATGTACCCCAAAAATGCAGAAGGACCGGGCTCCCATGGTAATAGGACAGTGTTTTATCCTCATCGAGCAAAACGTTTGGGGCCTTACGGCCTGGCATCAGTTTCTTGTTCTTATCGTATCTTGATTTGGCGGCAAGGAAGTAGTTCTTATCTATGAAGTGCGGCTCGAAGATATCGAGAAGGTTCTTGCCAAACAGCCTGCTGTCTTCTCTCGGGATTTGGAGTTGCAGCATAATCCTGCCGAACATCACCATGTCTCGCAGCGCCTTATCTTCAATGGAAAGAATCTCATCAACGATATAGTAATTCAATCCGCGGGTCTCTGTACCATCGCGCAGATCGTTTGCGTGACGAACGCCTGCCCGTACGCTGTAGTAATTTGTCACTGACCTTATATACAGTTCGTGTCTATAATATCGTTTATCGTGTATATCTAATGGGTACTTTAGCATGACAGAGATTGCCGCTGAGTCTATTACTGGCGCTTCGTCGTACTGAATCCGAACGACATAATCGTCCATAATGTAATTCTGATACTCGGTTGCTTCAGTATTTGATAACCACACATCTGCTGCTTCTCTGACGAGCTCAGGGATATCGATGTCCTCAAAGTAAGATTCCACATACTGTCGTAAATAATCAACGAGTTTGCGTATTCGTTCGGCTCTGGAGATGCTCACCATATCTTTACTAACAGCTTCGTTTCTCATGTGTGCGAGACGCGATTCTTCCATAAATGCGGGCCAAAAGTTATTCACCTCCGCCCTATCCCCATCAAAATGAATTCTTGGAATGTCTTTTTTATCCTTGTATATACGGATGTATACCGAATCCCCATCTTGAATAAACAAATTTGGTGTAAGCAATCTACCGGCACATCGCAGTGAGAAGAGTGTTGGCTGGATTATAGATAAAGTGGTGTCGACCCGGCCATCGCTACCAGCTTTCAATACGATGCGATCTGCATCCTCTTCGTCATGATAGTATTTGTTTATATGAGCCGTAAGCACTACAAAACCGAAGTCTTCATTTTGAAGATGGATGGTCAGTTTAGCCGTATTCTGCGCAATGGCGCAGATACTATGGACTATGGCCAGGATTAAGATTGCGTATATGATATTCGCGGATTTGATCATAACACTTGCATTCTGAAGTGGCTCCTCTGCATTCGACTAATATTTATCTGTCTTAGAGAAGGGACGATCTAAATAATGGATATCAAGCCGTTCGATGTTGTAACGACTCATACCATCTGACGTCGTCGGTCCGAAGTGAGGGCGAATTCTGAGCCGAACAGCCCTCGGTGTATCCGGTATATCTACCTCATACTTTGTGATACGCGGGTTTTCGTCAGAGACAGTTTCACTGCCTGAATCGTGGTTTATGAATCGATATTGTCCCTCAACCTGCCTGGAGTACGGCAAGACTCCCCTAATATCAAGCAATTGCAAAACATCATGGGTTTTTGCATCAACGATTTCTATGAAGAACGCCACCGTGTCCTGAATGTTTGCCCACTCGGAAGTATCGGAATGTAAATATGTCACGAAATTATCATGATATGATACAACGTCCCCATCGTTTATCAGAAACATACGGGTTATCGATGAATCAGTTAGCCTGTCAATGCTCCATCCAACCTTAGCCTGTGTAGCTGTCATGTCAAAAGACTCAAGCAGCAAATACCTCCTTCCAACTATCCCGCTAGTATTTATGCATAGTTCACCAATCATATATTCAATTGAGGCAGCTGGATAAGTCTGCTTAAACGAATAATACAAATACACCGCCCGGCGATTCCCATCCTCATGACGCTGACTTATACTTTGCATTACGTTAATTACGCACAGCGCCAGAAGTAACACAAAGAATTGGTATTTCATCTTCTTACTCACTTCATAAACCTTGATACCTGGTAATTCACGGCGGATTTGAATGACGCAAGAGATACGACAGTGCCCAAGCCAAAGATGTTTTTCTCATCTATCACGCTCCCTTCTGATGTAATAGGGAATACCTCATCGGGATAGTTGGTCCAGGGAGCAGGATTAGTGGCATATGAATTTGGATGTATCGAGCTCACCACGATATACTCAGAGCCAGGGGCGAGCTTCAGAGGGCCTAGCCTTTCTATACCTAACGAGTCGAGTTCGTCTCCGAAGGAGTCGAAAGGGCCGCGGCCCCAGGTATATTTGACACAATAATCTGCCTCCGGATCAGATGAACATTGGCCATGGATAATCACCCCACGCAGAGCATCCAACACTCTTGCTTTCGCGCAATAGGTAATGTAAATAGGGGGATTGCCGTCATTTATGCCCAATTTGGCTGCCCAAGTCGAATCCTCTCGCTGGCTCTGCTCCTCAATGTAAACGTGATATATATTATGTGCAAGGCCGATATTATAGAGTATCAATGAGTCCTGAGCATTCCTCTTCCAGTATTCCTCGCGAATAAGGAACGATAGAGTGTACCAGGAGGTCTTGTACTTTGCCGGTGGATCAAATGCTGCTTGATGCCAGAGATGCGCCATTAACAGTGGGTCTGTGTAATGCGCAAGTTGAAGATACTTATGAGCCGTATTAATCGAGTCTGTACTCATGGAGCTGACTATGTCCTTCAACTCGCTCGGTGTAAAGGTCTTGCAGATCGAATCCGCTGCTATGAGAGTATGTTGAACGTACCAGGGAAGATAGCCGGGGATTACCGGGAAGCCGCCGTCCGTTTCAGTGAAAAACACTTCGCATGTGTCTTCGCTTTCGTAGTATATGAATCGATCTCCTTGCGCTTGAAGGCTGCCTGCCTGAAGCATAAGTACACAGAGCGATAAAAGCATAAGGCGTTGTTTTATACGCATGGTGGAGCTTATTCCTTGTTATTGTTCTTTTTCAGTAGCGCTTTTTTAATAGAAGCCATGAATTCAGGTTGTCCATAACCAGCATTTCACTCATTTGATGAACCTTGATACCTGGTAATTCACAGCGGATTTGAATGCAGCAAGCGGTACTACTGTACCCAAGCCAAATATGTTCTTTTCATCTATGACGTTTCCCTCGGGTGAAATAGGGAATACATTGCTTGGAACGATCCTCCATGAGGCAGGATTTGTGGAATATGAATTTGGATGTATCATACTGAACACGATATACTCCTTTCCAGGTGCGAGCTTCAGAGGGCCTAGCTTTTCGATACTGAGAGAGTCGAGTTCGTCTCCGAAGGAGTCGAAAGGGCCGCGGCCCCAGGTATATTTGACGCAATAATCTGCCTCCGGATCTGATGAACAACGTCCATGGATAATTGTCCCCCTCAAGGCATCTAAAACCCTCGCTTTCGCGCAATATGTGATGGTAACAGGATGGCCGTCATTGAAGCCCAATTTGGCAAGATTGCTCGAATCTTCGCGCTGGCTCTGCTCCTCTATGTATACGTGATAAATATTATGGGAGAGTGCAAGATTTTGAAGTACCAGGGAGTCTTGCGTGTTTCGCTTCCAGTGTTCGTCGCGAAGAAGATACGATAGTACGTACCAGGATGTCTTATACTGTGCTGGCGGTTCAACGGCTGCTTGATGCCAAAGATGTGCCATAAGAAGTGGGTCTGTGTAATGGGCGAGTTGCAGATACTTATGAGCCGTGTTGATCGAGTCTGTACTCATGGAGATGACTATCTCCTCCAACTCGCTCGGTGTAAAGGTCTTGCAGATCGAATCCGCTGCTATGAGCGTATGTTGAACGTACCAGGGAAGATAACCAGGGATTACCGGGAAACCGCCGTCCGTTTCCGTGAAGAACACTTCGCATGTATCTTCGCTTTCGTAGTAGATGAATCGATCGCCCTGCGCTTGAAGACTACCTGCCTGAAGAAGGAATACACAGAGCGATAAAAGCATAAGGCGTTGTTTTATACGCATGGTGGAGCTTATTCCTTGTTATTACGAGCAAGTGAGTACGGGCGATAGATCGAGGAATTCACTGAATGACAACCCCGCCTGTTCAGTGCCTTTGCTTTGTTCACGCTTTACTTTTTTGAATATCCTACTGCCTTGGCAAGAATCCCGAATGTCGTCATGCGTGTAAGTCTTTTGGAAAGTTCTAGAATTCGAATGCGGGAAAACCATGTAACTACCTCACCCCCATCAAATCAGTACAAACGAACGACTGTCACCACAATGCTTGCAGTTCACCTAACGCTTTTAGAATTTCAACAGGAGTATACGAACCGAATTACTGAAAGTCAACGCAATACTCCATCCCTCCTCTATCACCCCGGCCTGCCGTTGCTGAAGGTATCGAACTCGTATCTCTGCTTTGTCGTCCCTTTCGCCTCCCTCACCGGGATACCAAATCCGGTATTTCTTTCTTAGCTTGCGGTCATGAAATTCTTTACCGCTGTTACATTTCAAAACGATGAGCATGCCGAACTTCTCCAGGCATGGCTCTACGATTTCGAACCGCTGGGCCTGCTGGAAGGCGATGAGGAGTGGACCGCGTACTTCCCCGCCGATACCTGGCTGGAGCAGATAAAACCCGAACTGGATATCTGGCTGGCGGAGCGCTTCCCGGAAACGGAATATGCCTTCGAAGCGATCGAGGATCAGAACTGGAACGAGGAATACGAGCGCAGCATCACGCCCGTGGATGTGAACGAACGCATTACAATCGCGCCGTCGTGGAGTGGCGCCGCATTCCCGCCCGAACGCATGGTCGTCCGCATCGATCCGAAGATGTCGTTCGGCACGGGGCTCCACGCCACCACGCGCCTCATGATCCGCCTGCTGGAACGGCACATCCATTCCGGCGATACGGTCCTCGATATCGGCACGGGGACGGGCGTCCTGCTCATTATCGCCGAGAAGCTCGGCGCGAAGCAGTGCCTCGGCGTGGATATCGACGAATGGTCCACCTCGAACGCGTACGAGAACGTCGCACTCAACGGCGGCTCGGATGCGATCGAAGTGCGGCAGGGCACGATAGAGCAGGCCGAGGGCAGGTACGATCTGATTCTTTCGAACATCACGAAGAACGATAACATCGCGCTGCTGCAGCACATCAAGGAACGGCTTTCGCCCGGAGGACGTATTGTACTTAGCGGCTACCTGACGGGCGACGCAAGCGAAATCCGCTACGAATGCGAGCGCCTGGGGTTCGCGCCGCTGGAATACAAGCAGGAAGATGAATGGGCCGCGGAGGCCTTCCACTTGGCAGAAGAGCAATGAGAGTAGCATCAATCGATATCGGTACGAACACGATCCTCCTCCTCGTCGCTGAAACCGACGGGCAGGTGATTTCCACGCTGCTGGATGAGCAGAGTATTGCGCGACTGGGCAAAGGCGTCGATAGCCAGCGGCGCATCGATGATCCGGCGTACGAGCGGTGCAAAACGGCGCTGCTATCGTTCAAGAACACCGCGCTGCAGTATGCCGTGGAGCACATCGCCGTGACCGGCACCTCGGCTATCCGCGATGCGGCAAACCGGGACGCATTTATCGCCCGCATCTTCGATGAAACGGGGCTGAAGATCGAGCTGCTATCGGGCGTGGAGGAAGCGCACTGGTCGTATCTCGGCACGCTTGCCGGGGTGCCTGTGCGCGATACGGAGATTGCCGTGCTCGATATCGGCGGCGGCAGCACCGAGCTCACGCTCGGGAAAGGCAGCGAAATCACCCAGCGGACAAGCCTCGATATCGGCTGCGTCCGCCTGACAGAAAAGTACCTGCATGATTCCCCCCCGACGCAGGATCAGCTCGCGGCATGCACCGAGCGCGTAGAAGCGACGCTGGCCGAGTTCCCGAAACTGCCGCCCGGCAGCACCCTCATCGGCGTTGCTGGCACCCTCACCACGCTTGCTGCCATCGATCTGGGACTGGAATCCTACAATAA
>PABJ01000086.1 GCA_002699105.1 Ectothiorhodospiraceae bacterium
GGCTTCGCCATCGTACACAGAAGACGATGGATGAACCACGTGCCCAGGAAAGCTTGATAGTAAGAGGTCTCCAATAAACGAAAGGCACGGTCGTTTGACCGTGCCTTTTTTCGTTTGCGTCTTGAATTTGCGCTACTTCGCTGTTGCTTTCGCATACTCTTCAAACCAGTGAGTCACTGTCTTGTACCCGTTTGTAATCTGAACAATGTTCATCTTCTCGTTCGGAGCATGAAGGTTGTCATCGGGCAAGCCGAATCCCAACAGTACTGGGGCGGCTTTCAATGCCTTCTGCATATCCGCGACGATAGGAATCGAGCCGCCTTCCCGAGTGAGGAACGGGGCTTTCTTGTACACCTTCTTCACGGCTGCCTGAGCCGCGACCATTCCCGGGGAATCGATCGGTGAAAGGGACGCGTTCCCGTTGTTATCGTACAGCGTAACATTGATCTTCACCGTGTCTGGAGCGATGCTCTTCACGTAGTCGGTAAAGAGGCGTGCGATCGTATCAGGGTCCTGATTTGCGACGAGCCTCATCGAAACCTTCGCATGGGCTTCTGCCGGAAGAACGGTCTTCACGCCATCGCCGGTGTGACCGCCCCAGATACCGTTGACCTCAAATGTTGGACGGCTGCCGGTACGTTCAACCGTTGTGTATCCAGCCTCTCCGAATGTCTTCTTAGCGCCAATGCTTTTTGCGAACTTTTGATCGCTGTGAGGCATCTTGGCCAGTTCCTCGCGTTCCTTCTTCTTCAATGGAACGACATCCTTGTAAAAGCCCGGAATCTTGACCTTGCTGGTTTTGGGGTCCTTGCACTTGACGAGGATTTCGCTCAGCACCTGTATCGGATTTGCAATAGAACCGCCGAAAGTACCGCTATGAAGGTCGCCCTTCGCGCTGGTTACGTCTACCTGCAGGTAGGTGAGTCCGCGCAAGCCATACGTGATAGTCGGCTTCTTTTCACCTTCCATGTGCGTATCCGAAATCAGGATCGTATCGCATGCGAGCATCTTTTTGTTCTTGTTGAGGAAGGTGACGAGATTCGGGCTGCCGATCTCTTCTTCTCCTTCCACAACCACCTTCACGTTCACGGGCATCTTCCCTTGCGTCTTCATGAATGCTTCAAGCACCTTGAAGTGAATGAAGACCTGGCCCTTATCGTCGGCCGATCCGCGGGCAAACAATTTTCCATCCTTGACCGTCGGATCGAACGGATCTGTGTTCCAAAGATTGAGCGGTTCGACAGGCTGCACGTCGTAGTGGCCGTAGACGAGGACCGTCGGCGCGCCCTTCGCACCGAGCCATTCGCCGTACACAATCGGATGCCCCTTCGTTTTGTGAATCTTCACATTCTTGAGCCCGATCTTTTTCAGTTGCTTTTGCGTGAAGTCTGCCGCCTTTGCGATATCCTTCGTATTCTTGGTGCCGGTGCTGATGCTCGGGATGCGAAGGTATTCCTTCAGCTCTTCGAGCATAGAGTCGTGATTCGTTTCGAGATACTCAAGGACCTCTTTCATTCGTTTCTCCTCTATTGAGAGTGGTGATTGAAGCTTCAATCAAAGCTACGAATTCATTTTTTTAGTTGCCAAGTGCACCGTTACTGTGGATGCTCTATGTATAAAAAAAGCGCGGCATTTGCCGCGCTTTATGCTCATCATTCCCTGTGTTCTACCTGATCACTGAGAACAGCGTGCTGGAAGCGGATCCGTTCGCTTCGATTCGTATGCTGTAGACCCCTGGTGCAAGCGTCCCGCTATCAAAGGCAAACGAGGCAGCATCCGAAACGGTGCCGTTATGGACCGTAGCAACTTCTTCGCCAATTGCGTTGTAGATCGCAATGCGGGCATCTGCCGTTGCCGGCATGGTGACAGGGATTGTCACAACGCCGCGAGCGGGATTAGGATACACACCGATGCCGATACCGTTCGCAAGCGGCGTCGGCTCGATTGGTGTCGCACCCTGCAGCCACTCGATAGAGCGCTTCAGAATGTCGCGCCTGCGCGTGCGGTTATCGATGCCTTCCAGACCGAAGCCGTAGAAAACTGTAGAGTTCGTCCCATCGGTATACCGGATACCTGCGTACTTCGACTCGTCCTTATCATAGTAACACATGGCTACTGCGCCGTTAACGGGTTCAAGGACGTCGGGATAGTACTGTGGATAAGAGGAACGTCCCGAGATTGAAACTGCCAACCTATCCCAGAGAAGGTCCCCGGAGATACCGCGCACATCATGATCCGTGGAGGATGCATCCGCGTCCCGGGAGACGAAGCGAACACCGAATGTATTCTCCAGTAGATCGACATCGTTCGCAGCGCCGTACTGCACGGCTGAGGGGTCGCCAAGACCAAATGCAGCATAGGCACCGGCTATCATAATCTTGCCGCCGTCATCCATATAATCGCGTATCATAGCCACGTCGTTCGCATTGAGCAGCATTCCTGCACCAGTCTCAACGACGAGAATATCGTAATCCTTCACATCGACGATGCTCTCTTCCCCGTTCCGGATGAACGCATATGTCCATGTGTCGGAAAGATCGAAGGACTCAGCGTACTGATCCATAACGCCATGCTCATCATCTTTCGCAATGGTAAGCACTTCGATTGGTGCATTCAGTAAGGTGTACTCCTGAAATGCGGACGCTCCGAACGGGCCGCTGATATGCAGCGCAACACGACCGTCGCGCCTGAGCGATTCGGTGGTTGGGGTAATGGTCGTTTTCAATTGGACAGTTGTACCGGAAGTAATATCGATAAACTCACCGGCTGCCACGTAGGTGTCGTTCACCTGGATTGTTGTGGTCCACCCCTCCGGCATCCGCTCAATGGTATTGAATTGGTACTCACCACCTACATCTGGTGTAAAGTCCATCGTGAACGTATATCCGTCGCCGGGCGTCATGGTCATTGCAGCATTGTCAGCCTGCTCCGGAATATCCAGGTACTGGAGATTGGTGGCTGCCTGAATAACCTGGCGCGTGTTGTGCTCCTGGATGTAGACGGTGGTGTACATCTCATTCGTATTCCATTCGGGATCGACAGTGTAAGAGCCCGAGAAGGTGTCCGATTCACCTGCCCCAAGCGTCAATTGGATCGCCTGGTTGTTCGGCAGCAATTGCCGTGCGATATAGTGGAATTCCTTCTCTCCGTTTGAGCCGGCATCATCGTAGTAGTGAAATCCTTCTGCTGCCACGATGTACATCCGGTACCCCGTCAGATCCTCTGTCGTCGCCACATCCACGCTTACATCGATTTGATCGCCTGTACGCGTCTGTGTGATATCGATCGTCACTGGCGACATACCGGCTGCGCCGGCAATGCTGGATGCAATGTTCGAAGTCGATGACGGAGGCATCTGATCGACTCCGTTAACGATGGCAGTTGGAACGCCCGAGACTTCATAATACTCGATGCGTTCGCGGTTCATGTCTGTATTCGCAGACCACATCACATCTCGGCCAGGCCACCATGCATGCCAGATGACAGGGGCAAATTTCCCGCGGTTTTCTTCGCGCATGAGGTACGCCTGGAAGGTTGGGTTTTGGCTCGCACATGGACCGCAGCTTGCGTTCGTCGCTTCTTCAATCAACGATATTCTTGGCGATTGTGCGTGTATATCTTGAGTACTCAAGAGCATTGCGGTGAGGCAAATGCCTACTAACAACAGTAGCATTCTGAGACGCATAACTCTACTCCTCTGTGGAAAGGTGGGACAAAGCATATTTGAGAGAATAGCGAAGGATAGTATAGCGACTATTTCCCGATAAATCAATCGAAATAGGCAACTATACGGATGCTAATCCCCTCGGAGGAAATCGTGTATCTGTACTTCGGTATCCGGCCGTACCAGCACGTCGTGCTCCCTGATCTCCGCTCCGGATATTGCCAGCAGATCGTATCGAGTAATCGAGCCGAAGACTCTGTTGCCCGCGGTCTTATCCCGCTTGTTACGCATCCAGAAATTTCTGCCAATCTCCCCACACAAGATGATTCTTGTACGACCCTTTTCATCGAAGCGCTCGCTTACAGCACGATACAAATCGTCGGAATCGGGACACTGATGCTTCGCCCCAACACCGTGCCGGTTGGCCAGGATATAACTGTACTTCAATTCTTCTTTGATAAGGCCGGCGGCTTTGTCAATCCGTTCGATAAACGCCGGGCGCTCCCAGGCCTTGCTGCTGTGACACCAGTCCGTTTCCTTTTCCAGCGCTGGACATAGCCCCTGCCTTGTACACGGGCTGAATATCGTCCATCCGGAGGCTACAAGCCCATCTCGTAATCGGAGTAGTTCTCTAGAAGTGTCCCGCAGAGCCGGTTCGACTATCAACAAGAATCCAGTTGACGAGACTGCCGGTGCGATCGCATCGTGGATTATCCGAATGCTTTCTTCTCTGGCAATCTCATTGAAGGAGTTCATCGCCAAGACAAGATCGTATCCCGATCCGAATTGGGCATCATTCAGTCTTACATCGCAGCAGTGGATTTCAACTTCAACGGTGAATTCGACATTGGGCTTGATATTGCCCGCTATCTTCTCGACAGATCTAAGGTTGCCCAACTCATGATCAACCGCAGTGTATTCCAGTGTACCTCGGAACCCGTGCGAGTCCAGGAAGCCGGCCATACCTAGCAATCCGGTGCCAGGTCCGCTACCAAGGTCGAGTACACCAAGTGCAGGACGTTTGAAGAAGCCGGTAGGGAATAGTTCTGAGAGTGGAGAATAGAGTTTGAGGAGATTTACGGTGGAGTAGTATACAAGGTATGCCGAACGCAAATCCTCGCTTGCGGTGTACTTGTCATCCGAAAGTTCGTTCTCCCTTTGTGTGAAGCGTTTAGATAGCTCCGAAACGCCCGCAGACAATCGCTGCACCTGCCTGCTATCATCGACCGATAGCCCCAGAACCGATTCGAGGATGGTTTGGTACCAGGGTGGGAGACTTAGCATTTACACCGCGATGCTAGTCGTCCCAGTCTTCATCGTCGTCATCGTCCCAGTCTTCATCGAAATCGCCTTCGGGCAGGTCATCCCAGTCGGCATCGTCGGACCATTCCTCATCGTCATCTTCTTCGTCGTCATCCTCGTCATCCCAGTCCTCGTCATCGGAATCCTGTTCGTCATCATCCCAGTCTTCCTCCATCTCGTTGTCATCAGCAGCGAGGAAGTTCAGGGTATCCAACAGCAGGATATCCAGCATCGCGGCTTCTTCTTCAAGTAAGGTCTGCATTGGTCGTAAAATCTCCTTCATAGATGTTGCTGCCAATCCAAGATCAGCGGTATTACCGGCTCAAATTACAAATTTTTTCTACGAATCAAGTCTTGAGGCCATAAGTCAAATACGGCGTATCTTCGTATCTTTTTAACTGCGACGAGTGCGGATGCCTGCTCTCTTCGCGGTTGAATCAATCTTCACATATTCGCCGTACACGTAAGGATAGTATGTATGGTATCACTTCACAAACTCAGAACGCTCTTATGATCGCAACATATCCCTCGCACCGTATTTCTGCAATTCTCGGATGCATCTTCGCGGCTCTTCTCTTCGTGCAGCCGGTCTACGCCCAGGATAAACCCGTCACGTTGATGGATGTCTTTACCAATCGCGATTGGTATTCGATGGGAGTCCCGAATATGCAATGGATGGACGAAGGGGACGGATATACCTTCACCAGGCGCGATACTGCCACCGATGCAACCAACATCTGGCTCACGGATGTGAAGACCGACTCCGAGACCATGTTGGTGAACACCGCCGGGATCTCCATGCCCGACGGCAGCGATTTTGAGTTCACTAGCTATGAATGGTCGGCCGATCAGTCGCGGATACTGTTTACACTAAACGTGAATCGTGTATGGCGGCATTCCACACTTGGGACGTATGCTGTGTATGACCGCCCCAGCCAAACACTGATTCCGCTTCCTTCCGGCGACAACGGACTGCGAAACGTAAAGTTTTCACCGGATGGAAAAGTCGTGGGCTACGTGAAGGACGATAACATCTGGGTGTTCGACCTCGAATCGAAGCGTGAAAAACAATTGACCTTCACCACGGATGAACATGTATTCAACGGCAGGTTTGGCTGGGTGTACGAAGAAGAGTTCTCCATCGTCGATGGTTGGCGCTGGTCGCCGGACGGGGCAAGCATCGCATACTGGCAGGAAGATGAAAACCGTGTACCGGAGTTCACCCTCACCAACTGGATGCCGCTGCATCAGGAGCTGATTTCCATACGCTACCCGAAGGCGGGCGACCAAAATCCCGTCATGAAGATTGGCGTAGTGAACGTCTCCACGGCAGAGACTGTGTGGATGGATATCGGCACCGAGACCGACATCTACATTCCGAGAATTTATTGGACGAACAATCCTGCAAAGCTCTGTATCGTACGGATGAACCGTTTGCAGAACCACCTGGAGCTACTCTTGGCAGATTCGAAATCTGGTTCCTCGAAGGTCATCTACGATGAACAGTCTACGACGGGCTGGATCGAGATCGAAGATGATATGATCCGCTTTTTGAAGCATTCGGATGCATTCATATTCCCTTCGGAGAAGAGCGGATTCAAGCACCTGTATCTGTACGACTACGAAGGCAACGAGATCAGAGCGCTGACCTCAGGCGACTGGGAGGTGACCAGCGTGGAAGGACTGACCCTGGACGAAGATGATCTATTCTATATGTCCACGGAGACAAGTATTCATGAGCGTCAGCTCTTTGCAGTAGAAGTAGGTACTGGAGCGCGCCGTCGCGTTACGAAGGAACGGGGCTATCACAGTATAAATATGAACCCGGCCGCAACGGTGTATTTGGACAGCTGGTCTAATCTCGATACGCCGGCAAAGATCCAATTCTTCTCAACTGAAGGAGATGAATTAAAGCTCATCTCGGAGACGAAGCCGGACGCCTTTACCGATTACAAATGGCAGGAGCGTAAGATCGAAAGCTTTGTCAACGATGATGGTGTTGAGATATTCTATTCCATCATTCTCCCAGCCGATTTCGATCCCGCCAAGAAGTACCCCGTCTATGTTGATATCTACGGCGGCCCTGGCTACCAGGCAGTTTACGATCGTTGGCCCTCGGCGGTGCATCAATGGGTGGCCAATGAAGGTTTCATCGTGGTGCAGATCGATAACAGGGGCAGCGGCGGCAGAGGGACGGCGTTCAAGCATGCAATCTATAAGCAGCTCGGCAAACTGGAAGCGGCCGACTACGTTGCAACTGCGAAACATCTCGCTTCACTGCCATATGTAGACGCCGAACGATTCGGCATATGGGGATGGAGTTACGGTGGCTATATGTCCGCGCTCACGCTCATGCTCGGCGGTGGAACGTACGCCTCTGCAGTTTCGATCGCACCAGTTACAGACTGGCGGCTTTACGACACGATTTACGCTGAACGATTCATGCAGCGTCCGCAGGATAATCCCGACGGGTATGATGTGGGTTCATGCCTCGTTCATGCCGATAAGCTCGAGGGCGAATTGCTGCTCATCCACGGAGGTAATGACGACAACGTCCACGTTCAAAATGCAATGCAGCTTGTGGATCGCCTTGTCAGCGAGGGTAAGGATTTTGATATGAGGGTTTACCCGAACGGCACCCACGGCGTAGTCACGAGCATGAAGCAGCGCATCGGACTTTACCAGTACTTCATGGATCACTTCAAGAGCACATTGCAGTAAGTTGATGGAAGCAGTATAAATGAAAAAGGGCGGGTTAAACCCGCCCTTTCCTATTCGTCTAGAACCTCGCCTATCTCGATGAAGCTATTTCCTGCGCAGCATCGAGGATTTTTTCTGCCAGCTCCCGCTTGCGCATTTTGTCAAGTTCCTGCTTTCTCCCATCCGGATACAAAAACGTGACGATATTCGTATCGACTGCGAATCCGGCTCCATCCTGCAGCGGATTGTTCAACACGATCATATCGGTATTTTTCTTCACGATCTTCTCGGCGGCATTGTCGACAGGATCGTCGGTCTCGAGAGCAAATCCTACAAGCGTACGCTCCCCTTTATTCTTCCCCAGATATTCGAGGATATCTGGATTCTTCACGAGTTCCAGCTTATACTCATCTTCGCGGATACTGCCCTTCTTGAGCTTTCCGGGAAGCTCCTTGGCTGGCCTGAAATCGGCAACGGCAGCGGACATCACAATGACGTCCTGGGTTTTCATCTCTGTCCGCACACACTCGAACATCTGTTCTGCGGATTCAATATCGATTCGTTTCACGCCGATCGGCGTATCGAGATGAACAGGTCCGGCTATGAGTGTGACGTTTGCCCCACGAGCTGCGGCAGCTTCGGCGATTGCAAAGCCCATTTTACCGGAACTGAAATTTCCGATGTAGCGCACGGGATCAAGCTTCTCATGCGTCGGGCCTGCGGTCACGAGGACATTCTTTCCGCTGAGATCTTTCACTTCGCGGGGAATACTGCTCCTGATGACCTCCATTATCACTGGGATCTCTGGGAGTCTCCCCGGGCCGGTTAAGCCGCTCGCGAGTTCGCCTTCCTCCGGATCGATAATCTTTACTCCACGCTCTCGCAGGACATCAATATTCCGCTGCGTGGCCGGATGTACAAGCATGTCAGTATCCATGACAGGGGCGACTAGTAACGGGCACCTTAATGCGAGGGCTAGCGAACAAAGCGCGTTATCGGCAAACCCATATGCGAGCTTCGCGATGGTATTGGCAGATGCCGGAGCGACGATCATCGCGTCCGCCCATAGGCCTGTATCGATATGCCAGGTGCCCGCACCGGATTCGGGTGGAAACATATCCTTGATGACTGCGTTCTGCGAAAGCGTCCCTAAGGTCATCGGTGTGATAAACTCACATGCAGAGTCAGTCATTGCGACACGGACTTCCGCCCCTGCTTTCACGAGTTCCCGAACGAGTATCGCAGCCTTATACGCTGCTATACTCCCCGTAACACCAACAATGATATGCTTCCCTTGCAGCATGGTTATTCGCGGTATTTGAAGGTCAGGTTCCCATCAAGGATATCGGCAATCGCGGACTGCGTCGGTTTCGGCATCTTTTCGAACTCGATGCTAATGCGCATCTGCTCCGGATTGGTCTCAATCTCTTCCTCGGAGTCCACGCGCGGCGTAAACGTTTCGAGTTCTTGATTCAACGAGATCTTCAGTTCCTCATTTATCTGCCGAGCCCGACGCGACATAATCACAATGGCTTCGTAGATGTTCGCTGCATACTGATCGAGTGCTTTCAACTCAATAGGATTGACTGGCATGGTTCTCCTGCTCTATCCGTTATATCTTTTGTTCTGTAATTTCAACTATTGGTGCGTTTCTTTCGTTCGTCCTGCAAAATCTTCTTCACTTCGTCAATCGCGTGTTCCAAGTTATCATTCACGACGACGTGATCGAATTCGGACTTCTGATCGATTTCGTATTGTGCCCGTGCCATACGAGTTTCAATCTCGCGCTCCCCATCGGAGTCCCTTCCAACGATGCGTTCACGAAGCGTATCAAGGTCAGGCGGCATAATGAAGATCGAAACGCAATCGTCTGGATACAGGCGCTTGATAGAAACCGCGCCTTTCACATCGATATCGAAAATGAGGCTATCGCCCTTCTCCAGAGCTTCATCGATGGTGGATTTCAGCGTCCCATAGTAGTTGCCGAATATCTCCTCGAATTCCACGAGCTCTTCGTTGCGGATTTTCCATTGAAATTCCTCGTGGGTGAGGAAGAAATAGTCCGTCCCTTCCTCTTCATTTTTTCGTTTGGGTCGTGTCGTCGCTGAAACGGAGAAATACAGATTCTCCATTTGTTGCATGATTGCCTTGGCGATGGTTGTCTTACCGGCCCCGCTGGGTGCCGAGAGTACAATGAGCATAAGTATTATTCGATGTTCTGGACTTGTTCGCGAATGCGTTCAAGCTCTTCTTTGATGCCGACAACATGATGCGCAATCCTGGTGTCGTACGATTTGGAACTGATCGTATTCGCTTCTCTATTCATTTCCTGCAGCAGGAACTGCAACTTCCTTCCTTCGGATTGACCGGCACTAAGTGCCTCGCGGAAGAACTTAACGTGACTGTGGAACCTGACGATCTCTTCGGTGATATCGATCTTATCCGCGAAGAGCACTATTTCCTGTTCGAGGCGCTCCTTTACGTAATCGTCGGTATCGAGGAGCTGCTTGATTCGCTCTGTCATACGCTGTCGTTCAAGCTGGATGCTGTCCGCAGTCAATGATTGAATTTCCTTGATCGCGGACTCCATAGAAGCAATGCGCTCGAGCATATCCTTCTGCATCTCTGCCCCTTCGTCCATGCGCATTTTGAGGAGAATATCCAGCGCCCCCTCGATTGCCTGCTCGGTCAGTACCCAGTCGTCTTCGAACGTATCCGCTTCCTCAGTTTCGATTACGTCGGGGAATCGCAGGATATGCTCCAGTGTGATCGGGGTATCATTCCCAACAGCTTCCTGGAGAGTGCGCAGCATTTCGATATATTTGACCGCTGCTTTGGTATTCACAGAGACAGACGGGGCGTCGTCCTCCTGCTTATCGAACCCGATAAACAGGTTGATCTTTCCCCTTTGGACCCGGGATCGTATCAACTCACGGGCAGCGTTCTCCGCCTGCTGAATGCTCTTCGGCAGTCGGACGGAACACTCGAAAAACCGGGAGTTCACACTTTTCACTTCGGCGGTAACGGTGACCCCGTTATTTTGCACGGAGTAATTCCCGTAACCGGTCATGCTTATAAGCATATAAGGGCTCTTTGTTCTCTCAAATGCATCCTGACAAAATATCCAAAAACCAGATGCTTATCAAGGGCTTCCCCGTGTTGGGTGGCACTCCTCTCTTGAAGCTGATAGCTCGGCGACAGTGAATAATATGGTAGGAAATCGGTGCCGAAAACCATACATTTCAGTGTGTTTGTCTCACAATGTCACTTCAAAAAACCACTGCTGTGCTGTAAGGGATGGCTTCGACGGTCTCGATAATTTTACCGACGTACAACCGTGCTGAACTGGTCGGACGGGCGATACAGTCCGTCCTGGATCAGACGTACCCACATTTCGAACTCATCGTTGTCGATGATGGAAGTACCGACAGCACCCCGCAAATCGTAAGAACTATTTCTAATCAAGAGGCGAGAGTAAAGTACTTCGAACGCGAGCATGCGGGACAGTCAGCGGCACGTAATTTCGGGATGGAACAAGCAACGGGAGATTTCATTACGTTCATCGACTCCGACGATGAATACATGAGCTCCCATGTGAAATACCGCGTGAAGGTGCTCCAAAGCAAGCCTGAGATTGATTTCCTTTATGGAGGCATTACAGTCATTGGTTCACCGGATCAGCACTTCGTGCCGGATATCCACAACCCTTCGAAACTTATACCCATTCACCGCTGTATCGTGGGCGGTACGTTTTTTACCCGCACCGGTATCATTGAAAGCGTCGGCGGCTGGAAGGGTTCTTACGGCGAAGACAATCTCCTCTTCCATAGAGTGGCGAACAAGTATTCAGTAAGGGAAATCAGCTTCCCAACGTATTGCTACCACCGTGATGGAGCCGACCGGCTGACGAGTCCCGCCTCTATCTACGCCGATCCCAATAAACGGAATTAGCGCACTCTCTCGTATCTGCTCACATGCTACCAGGTATTGCACTTTCATTGTATCAATACAGTTCGTATTGTTGATACGAATCTCAATCTATTGCGTGCGATGTTAGGAAAACTCGGCTCCGCAAATATTAAGCTGCTGCTGCTCGCCCTCTCGATGGCGATCGTTATTGCATTGCTGCTCTATACACAGTCCATTGTTACGCAATTGCAGGAGCGGGAATACACGATCGCGAACCTATCAGCGAAGGCATACGAATATCTGGGGAAAGATCCGACCAGCGAATACGATATTACCTTCATCTTCGAGGAGATTATCCAGAAGGATATCGCCGACTTCCCGATCATCATCGCCGATCCTCAGCAAGAAAACTACAAGTCGAAGAACATCGATATCCCGGACGAAATCCAGGAGGACTTCGATAGGGAGCAAGTTTTTCTGAGGCAAGAGGCCGAGGAGATGGCAAAGGAAACCCCTCCCATCGTACTGAAAAGCGATGATACCACCGTCGTTCAGTATGTGTACTACGCTGAATCGGACCTTGTGAAGGCTCTTCGTGTGCTGCCCTACATCGAAATCTTCGTCGCTACCCTGTTCATCCTTACGGGGTACCTGAGCTTCTCGTACATCAAGCGTCACGAACAGGCGAATATCTGGGTCGGTATGTCGAAGGAGACCGCACACCAGCTCGGTACGCCTCTTTCGAGTTTGGCGGGCTGGCTGGAGCTGCTCAACTCCCAGACCGGAGACCCCGAAGCACTCTCCGAGACCATCAACGAAATGGAGAGCGACATTGGGCGGTTAAACCGTATCGCTCACAGGTTTTCCAAAATCGGCGCCCAGCCCGACCTGAATAAACAAGACATCACTGAGACCATTGCGAAGACGAGCGAGTATCTCCGCAAGCGGCTTCCGGCTTCCGGGAAGAAGGTTTCGATACAGTTCGATAACAGTCATCCCGTCGAGGCACGCTACAATGCAGAGCTCATGGAATGGGTCTTTGAAAACATCACCAAAAACGCGCTCGACGCCATCGGCAGCACGGAAGGGAAGATTTCATTCGATGTCAGCCGTTCCGGAAAATATGTTGTTGTAGATATTACGGATACGGGCAAGGGCATCGAGAAACGCTACAAAAAGGATATCTTCCGGCCTGGCTACAGCACGAAGAAACGCGGCTGGGGTTTAGGCCTGAGCCTTGCCAAGCGCATCGTTGAGAATTACCATCGTGGCAAGCTCTACGTCCATGAAAGCGCACCCGGCAAAGGCACGACGTTCCGGATGAAAATCCCGGCATAACAATTCCAAACTCATTGCGACTTGCATTGCGATGATTACTCGAGTATCTTTGAAGGATATTGAATCTTAGAGGATTACCATGGCTTTGTTTATTGTCATTCTTGTATTAATTCTGGTTGTCGGTGTGCTGATGACGGCCTCGATACTTCTGCAAAATCCCAAGGGCGGCGGTCTTTCCGGTGCTTTCGGCGGAGCAGGTGCAAGCGTCGGTACGATGCTTGGCGTTCGGCACGCATCCGATGTATTGCAGAAGGCCACATGGTGGCTCGCCGGTATTTTCGCAGGATTGATATTTATCGTGAATATGTTCTTCCTCCCCACCGCTGGCGAGGTTCAGGAAAGCGCGATCGAGCGGGCTGCGCAGGAGCAGCCTCTATCGCCAGTGCCGCAGCAAGCCCCACAGTCGGCTCCGGCGCCTGGTACGCAGCCTGGTACTCCGGGCGGCGGCACGCCTGCACAGCAGGGCGCCCCCCAGCAGGGCGGTCAGCAACCTCCGCAATAGGCACACCACGTATTGAATTGAAAACGCCCGGGTTAACCGGGCGTTTTTATTTGCAGTTGTTTCCACTTGAGTGCAGAGTCATTTCATCCTCTCAACGGTCGTATCTTCGCAGCTTCTCCCTCGCTTCGACCATATCCTGGGGAAGCGCCGATTCCAGAAATATCTCATTGCGGGTGGTTGGATGACGAAATCCCAGCGTCCTTGCATGCAGCGCTTGACGCGGCAGCATGATCAGCAGGTTGTGCACGAATTGCTTGTAATTCTGCGTGACGGTTCCGTAGAGGATGCGTCGCCCGCCATAGGTTGGATCCCCGAACACCGGATGTCGAATATGGGCAAGATGAACGCGTATCTGGTGCGTCCTGCCCGTCAGCAGGGATAGTTTCATGAAGCTGTGATAGGTAAACTCCTCGAGGACTTCATATCTGGTGACGGCATGTTTCCCTTCTTCGTCGATCGCCATCTTCTTTCTATCGCTGCGATGCCTTGCGAGAGGTGCATCAATCTCACCCGTAGAATTCTCAAACACCCCCCATACAATCGCGTTGTATTCGCGCTGGATCGTCCGCTCAGCAAATTGTTTAGATAGAA
>PABJ01000087.1 GCA_002699105.1 Ectothiorhodospiraceae bacterium
GAGCGGGAGGGGCTCCGGTTTTGGCTGGTGTTTGCGGCGGTACTGGTGTTCTATATCCTGATGTATGCGCTGGTCTATTGACCGGAACCGGCCTCAGGAAACTGCTCTTTGTTGCGCACCTGTTCGGCCTGCCAGAGATGCCGCCGAAGATGGGCATTGAGGAAATCTACCCAGGCGGCAACCGGCAGCCTGAGAATCGGCGTGAGGACGGACGGCATCTTCACCTTGCTTATCTGAATACCCTCCATGTTCTTGACAAGATCCTTGTACGTATCCAACATCTGGTCAAAGTCCGATTTCAACTTGTCCGGATCGTAGGTTTTGCTTTCAGGCAGGATTTTCCTGAAAGCTCTGATACGCTGTTTTGGAGGCGGCTCAGCAGTAGAGACTGCAAATTTACTGAACCATCCGTAGTCGATTGAAGCATCGCCCGTTTTGCCTTCCTCGCGCGCTTTCTCGAGGGTGTTTTTTAATTCTTCATTATAGAGATTACCCGTTACGATCAGGTGCTCGATGCACTCGGCGATGGACCATTTCTCGGGAGAGGGCCTCCAGTTGTACTGCGCGATGGTAGCGGACTTGCATATCTCCGAGACCTTGTCGCGGATATCCTCGATCGCGCTAAGACGTGATTGAAGATCGGAATCGCTCATTGTAGACAACCTAACTCAATGGTGGTAAAGACTTAGACACAACCTCTCAGCCTGCTGAATGGTTTCTCCCTATAAAAGAAAAAGCGCCACCGCGGGCGCCTTCTCTTTCGGTCTCGGGTCTTCAGTCCGATCCCTTCTCACTTCACTGTATCTTCAGTAGGGTAGTTTTGCTCCGTGTGAGTACTGTTCCTCACTAGCTAAAAATGATGGTTGCAAGGCTCTGTGCCAATGCGAGAGATTCCTTGGTACCCAGTTTGAGCAGCGAATGGTATTCACTGATTGCCTTCTCGCGCTGCTCAAGAGCGATGTAAAGCTTTGCCCGCGAAAAATGCGTCTCGGCGTTCCGTGAGCGTGCCATCATGAGTATATCCTGGATTTGTCCTAGCATTACAGCGCCTTCGGTCATGTGGTTCTGGGTCATCATTTATGAATGGGTATAAAATTGCATGAGTCTGAGTGCGAGGGAATGCGCCTCTTCATTGTCGTCTTTCATCATCCGGTCGATCACTTCAAGAGCTTCGGTATCCATATCCATGATGAAGTATGCAAATGCAAGATCGTACTGTGCCTGAATTCCATCCGGATCTGCGCTCAAACTGTCGCGATATTCGCTGATAGCTTCGTCCTTGAAGTTTGCGATCGAGCTCTTCCGGTATTCTTCGTCCGGGATGTGGATCAACTCTTCTATCTTGAGTGCTTTATTCGTCATCATACCGTTGCCTTTCGATGCATGTTTCATGCCTGAATATGTTTCAATAGGTGTGCCACTTGTGCGGCCAAACGCCAAAAACCCCGAAAAACAGGCGTATTTAGTAAAGATGTCGATGCAGATATTGCATTTGTGTTCAAATAATGAACATACGCTCTGTACACTGCATGAAAATGATGCACAAAAGCAGCCGTCTGTACTGTTTCTGTTCAGGTTCGCCGAGTCGTAATAGCTGCGATCAGGGAGCGTGTGGCCGTTTTCGCAGAGCGCTGGCGCCAAAAGCGCAAAGGACAAAGCCTGGGGCGACATGGATAGGTTGGGGGGAACCTTGCATACACTACCGTATATCGCTATTTTTCCGTGCTATAATTGTATGTCACGTGTCCGATCCACTCATATTTAGCTTCTTTGAGCACACAAGCTACCCCAGATATTGAGGTTGATGTTACCGATTCAACCAAAACCGACAAGCCTGCAAAGGTCATTCTCTTCAATGATGACATTCATACTTTCGAGGAAGTCATCTCCCAGCTTATTAAAGCTGTCGGTTGTTCGTCGGAAAAGGCTGAATCCTACGCATGGGAAGTGCACACTAAGGGCAAAGCATGCGTCTACACAGGCGACATGCCGAAATGTCTGCGGGTGAGCAATATCCTTGAAGAAATCGGACTCCATACCCAAATTGAAGTATAATCCGGCATCAAGCCGCCACACTACACCTCTATGACCTCTTCAGAAATCCGCCAATCGTTTCTCGACTTCTTCCGCGGAAAGGACCACCGAATCGTCCAAAGCGCTCCCGTCGTTCCTCATGACGACCCGACGCTTCTGTTCACGAACGCAGGCATGAACCAGTTCAAGGATGTGTTCCTCGGAGTTGGTACGCGCGACTATAACCGCGCTGCCGATACGCAGAAGTGCATACGAGTTTCCGGAAAGCATAACGATCTCGAAGAAGTGGGGATAGACACCTATCACCATACTTTCTTCGAGATGCTCGGTAACTGGAGTTTCGGCGACTACTATAAAAGTGAGGCAATCACCTGGGCGTGGGAGCTCTTAACCGAAGTATGGAAGCTCCCGAAGGAACGGCTCTACGCGACAGTGTACAAGGATGACGACGAGGCGTTCGATCTTTGGAAGGAACTCACTGATATAGACCCGTCGCATATCCAGCGATTCGGTGAGAAGGACAACTTCTGGGAAATGGGCGAAACCGGCCCTTGCGGTCCATGCAGCGAAATACACATCGACCTCACAGAGGATCTCAGTGGTGCGGCGCTGGTGAACAAGGGAGTGCCGGAGGTGATCGAGATTTGGAATCTGGTTTTTATCCAGTATAATCGCGACGAGTCCGGCACGCTGACCGATCTTCCTGCGAAGCATGTGGACACCGGGATGGGGTTTGAGCGGATTTGCGCAGTCTTGCAGGGGAAGACATCCAACTACGATAGCGATGTGTTCACACCCGTCATTGAACGAATCGCCGAGCTTTCGGGCAAGAAGTACGAAGGGGAAGCCAATCAGGTCGCTATGCGCGTTATCGCCGACCATGTGCGTATGCTGACATTTTCTATTGCCGATGGGGCAATGCCCGGTCCTGAAGGCCGAGGTTATGTCCTTCGCCGCATTCTGCGGCGAGGCGCCCGCTTTGGCCGGAATCTCGGATTGAAAGAGCCTTTCATGTGGAAAATCGTCGCCACGGTCACCAAGCTTATGGCGGAGGTCTTCCCCGAGATTGAAGAACGCCGGGAGATCATCGAAAAGGTTGTTCGCGCGGAAGAGGAGAGCTTCGGCGAAACACTGGATCGCGGCCTTGAGATATTCGAAGAAATCCTTGCCGCGATGAAGAAGGAAGACCGGTCGGAGATGAGCGGCGCGGAAGCATTTAAGCTTTACGATACGTTCGGCTTTCCGCTCGATCTCACATCGCTGCTTGCGCGGGAACGAGGGAAGACGATTGATGTGCCCGGTTTTGAGAAGCATCTGCAGGAACAGAAAGAGCGCTCCCGTTCCGCGACGAAAAACAAGATGCGTGCCGCAGGAAAGGATGGCGGGCTTGACATCCAGATGCAGTCGGACGCCCAGACTGAGTTTATAGGTTACGATTCGCTGGAAACAGAATCGGAGATCGCCGCTGTCGGCGAGATGGTAAAAACTGACGACGGATTAATCCTACCTGTGGTGTTGGAACGCACACCGTTTTATCTTGAAGCCGGCGGGCAGATCAGCGATACGGGCTCCTTCGTCGCAGACAGCACTACATACGATGTCACAGGATTAACCGGGAACAGAGATCAAGTCGTTCATCTTCTTTTGGGAGACGAGTCTCTGGAACAGGTGCGCGATGAGCAAATGGTAATTGCGAAGGTCGATGCTCGCCGCCGCTGGGACATCATGAGAAATCACACAGTGACGCACCTGCTTCATCAAGCCCTCCGCGAAGTGCTTGGCACCCATGTCCAGCAGGCTGGATCCTACGTCGGTCCGGACAGGCTCCGGTTCGATTTTTCGCATTTCCAGAAAGTGAGCCCGGAAGATCTTGCCGATATTGAATCGCGCGTCAATGAGAAGATCCTGGAAGCAATCTCCGTGCAGCACCACCGGAATGTTCCGTTCGATGAAGCGAAGGAAATGGGTGCGCTGATGTTCTTCGGCGATAAATATGGCGACACGGTAAACGTAATACAGATCGCGGATTATTCGCTCGAATTTTGCGGTGGCACCCACGTCAAAAATACCTCTCAAATCGGCTTGTTCAAGATTGTTTCGGAAGGCAGTATTGCCAGCGGTACCAGGCGGATCGAGGCAGTGACAGGTAGAGGCGTCTACAATTTCATCGGCGATCTTGAGCAGAAGATCGAACGGGAGCAGGAAGGTGTCAGCGAGCTACAAGACAAGATCAAGTCGCTTGAAAAAGAGATGAAAAAGCTTGCCATCGAGCAATCGGATACTGTCATCGAGGATTTCGTCGCGAATGCAGAATCGATCGGTGTGAGTAAGATTGTAGTCGCGAAGGTTGATGCCGAGAATATGGACGAGCTCAAAGGAATGGGTGATAAACTTCGCGAGAAGCTTAGCTCGGGAATCGGCCTGCTTGCTGCTGCGATTGATGAGAAAGTCGCACTGGTTTGTGTGGTATCCGACGACCTTGTGTCCGGGAAATCGATTAAGGCCGGCGCACTCGTCGGGCAGATAGCAAAAATGCTCGGCGGCGGTGGTGGTGGAAGACCTCACCTGGCCACAGCCGGAGCCAAGGACGTAGAAAAGCTCGATGAAGCGCTGAAGACCGCTGGTGAATTATTCAAGGAGCAGCTAACCTGATGCCCGGGAAAGACGCCCTCTACCAACGCATCAAAACCGATATTCAACGGCAGGGAACACTGCTGTACATTCTTGTCGATCCGGACAAGGTCTCATTGGCCGAGCTGCCCGGGTTTACTGCAGAAGCCAGCGAGGCTGGAGTCGATGGATTTCTCGTTGGGGGAAGTCTGAGCTTACGGGCGCAATTCGAGGAGACACTCCAATCGATAAAAGTCGCGACGGACAACCCGGTTGTGATCTTCCCCGGTGGGATTCACCACTTGAGTCCAAACGCAGATGGCTTGCTGTTGCTTTCTATTATCAGCGGACGGAACCCGGATCATCTGATTGGGCAGCATGTACTCGCAGCTCCTCTTATAAAAGAACTCGACATTGAGCCGATCTCTACTGGGTATGTCCTCGTCGAATCCAACGGTGTCTCGACGACGGAGTTTTTGAGCAACAGTAAACCTATACCGCGAAGCAAACCGGAGATTGCAGCGGCGCATGCGATGGCGGCGGAAATGCTCGGTATGAAATTCGTCTATCTTGAGGCAGGGAGCGGGGCACCGCAGACGGTACCGGACGAAATGGTCAAAATGGTTTCTACGCTTACTGATGTGCCTCTCATCGTCGGCGGCGGGATACGCACTCCGGAGGAGGTTGCACAGAAAGCCCAACATGGAGCCGATATCGTCGTAATCGGCAATCATTTCGAAAACCCTGAGAACCGCGAACAACTTCGCACCTTTGCGGATGCAGCTCATACCGCCTCTGCCAACGTGCCAAGCAGCGTATAACCTTCCCTCCGTGAACTTAAAGTAAAACTTTCACTACCGGGCGTATGTCTGTTTCACCTAACAGATATATTCTGTATTATAGGGTAGGTAGAAAGAAGCGCGGAGTTGATATGAAATCTCTGATTTATGTTGTAGGCGTTATTGCACTAGGTGCTGTGCTCCAATCGTGCGGCACCATGGCTGCTCTCGAAGAAGAGAACACTGAGTTATACTATACTGTTGACTCGCTCTCGCAGTATAATCGTGCGTTGGAAAACCGACTTCTCGAGACGGAAGATGAGAATGAAGCTCTTACGCACAAAAACCAGAAGCTCGAGCAGCGTATTGAGCAGGTGGGCGGTTTAATGCCGCCGGATGTGACAATCAGTCATGGGAATGAGAAGTACGGTGAAACAGCGTACGCTGAGCCGCTGAATGTCCAGCCGCAGATAAGTACCGGAAACCAGACATCCTCCGTTACTCCGCAAGCAACAGTCACGGCTACACCCGTACAGCCTAACAATCAGCCGGCAAGACCTGTCGCGCCACCCGAACAAACAGTGGAAACTCCTCCTGCAGCCAATCAGGACAACCGATGGGACGCAGGGAATGCTGTTGCAGTTACGGATCAGGGTAACGCTCCCTGGAAATATGAGAATCGCAGCTGGCAAAGTGTCCGTGAAATACATACCCCGAAGGACGGTCGCGTATGGGAGGACCAACAGCGCACAGAATGGGATACGAAGACCGCAAAGCCAAAAGATGGAAAATGGGGCTATAAGGATACCGATTGGCATAAGGATGATGTTGATTCGCGGAGCACTACTCAGGATCGCATCCAGGAGACACCTCCAAGATCGGGCGGAAAATGGAACTACCAGAATACCGATTGGGACGCGCGCAAGATTGAGCCGCAGAACACCGCATCGGCCCGTATAGAACGGACGCCGCCCCCCCCGCCGGTCTCTCAGCCCGAGGTACAGCAGCCCTCACAGCCGGTTGTCGCTCCCGTTACGCCGCCGGAATCGACAGGACCGACTCCGTATTTCCCGTCATCGATTCCAAGCGCTGCAGAAGCATCCCGAACGCCGGACTTTAACTTCATGACAGCGTACCAAAACGCGCTTTCGGAGCACAAAAACGGCTCTTACCTTGCCTCAATCGAGGCATTCCACAGGATGCTGCAAACGGAAGAGCCGAATAATTTGACCGACAATATTGAATTCTGGCTCGGAGAATCGTTTTATGCGCTGGGGAATTACAGCGGTGCGCAGGAGTACTTCGAGCGGGTTATGCGTTATCCCAACTCCGAAAAGCAAGACGACGCGCTCTTTATGCGCGGCAACAGCTACATGATGATGGGGAAGTACAACCTTGCAGGCACAGACTTCGAACGCCTTCTCGACCAGTACCCATCGAGCGAGTATTCCTCCCTCGCCCGTCAAAAATTGCAGAATATTCCGTAAACTAATGGGATAGTGAAACTGCAAACAGACACGAAATCCGATACACGTTAACCTATGTTTGAAATGTACTTTGGGCAGGACTCCGGCCAGCAAGGCGGAGACCTGCCTTCTCGTTCTGATATCGATGCAAGTGCCCAATGGAATCTGAGCGATATCTTCCAATCGGATAACGATTGGGAAACCGAATTCACTTCGATAACCGAACTGCTTCCCGATGTCCAGAAATTCAAGGGTACTCTGGGCAGTTCCGCAGACCGCCTGTATTCATGGTTCCAGCTTTCTGATGACCTGAACGTACGCATTGGCAAGCTCGGCAACTATGCAGCGCGGAAATACGATGAGGACACTTCTCTGGATAAGTATCAGGGAATGCTCGATAGAGTTATGTCGCTCTATGCCAGAATCGGAGCGGAGACCTCCTGGGTCCGGCCGGAGCTGTTATCTATCGATAAGCCCGCGTACGATGGTTTCCTTGCCTCGCACCAGGGCTTGCAGCAGTATGCGCATTCCATAGATGACTTGCTGCGCATGAAGCAGTATACGCTCACCGATTCGGAGGAGCGCATTCTCGCGCTCTCTCGCGAATCCACAGCCGCACCGGGCAATATATTCGGGATGTTCAACGATGCCGACATACGATTCGGTTCGATTGAGGACGCGGACGGCAAGCAGGTTGAAGTCACAAAGGGCAGATTCTTGCATTTCCAGGAATCGCGCAACAGACGTGTCCGGGAAGATTCATTCAAAGCACTATACACCGAATACCACAAGTGGCGGAACTCCGTCGCCTCCATGCTAGCGCATAATGTGAAGAGCGAGATCTTCTATGCCCGCTCGCGAGGATACGAATCGACACTGGCTGCCGCTCTTCATTCGGACAATATTCCAACAAAGGTCTACGATACCGTCATCAAGGGAATCAACGACGAGATTCGTCCGATGCAAGAGTACATCTCTCTGCGCAAGAACATGCTTCAAGTGGAGAGTTTGAAGCCGTGGGATATGTACGTGCCGCTCATCGAGGGCGATGATAGAACTTTCGAGTTTACCGAGGCGAAGGACATGGTGCTGGACAGCCTGGCGCCACTCGGCGAAGAGTATCTCACCGCAGCGCGCAAGGCGTTTACCGATGGTTGGATCGATATATACGAAAATCGCGGGAAGGCCTCCGGCGCTTACTCGGCATGGACATACGGCGCGCATCCGTATATCCTGCTCAATTATACGGGGACGTTGAAAGAGGTTTTCACGCTTGCTCATGAACTGGGCCATGCCATGCACAGCTATTTCACATGGAAGAATCAACCGCCAACCTACGGTGGGTACACGATCTTCTGTGCCGAGGTTGCTTCTACCTGCAACGAGATCCTCCTACTCGATTATCTCTTGAAGACATCGACCGATGAGGAATTCAAGAAAGAGCTGCTGCTGCATTCCATCGATACCATCCGGGGGACCGTCTACAACCAGGTGCTGTTCTCTGAGTTCGAGCAGCGAATCCACAGCGATTCAGAAAAGGGAATTCCGCTTACGGCGGATTACTTCAGCGCCGCTATGTCTGAGCTATACGGGAAGTACTACGGCAGTGATTTCGAGATGGACGACCTGTATGCTATGAATTGGTCGCGCATACCGCACTTCTACCGAAGCTTCTACGTCTATCAGTACGCAACGGGATTTGCCGCTGCCTCCACCTTGGCGAACAGCATCCTTGCAAACGAAAGCGGGGCTGTGGATAGGTACCTGCGGTACTTGAAATCCGGGAATTCCGATTACTCCGTCAATCTGCTCAGGTCGGCAGGAGTTGACATGGAGACCGCGAAGCCCGTTGAAGACGTGACCTCTCTGCTCTCGCAATTAATCGGCCAGTTCAAAGGTATGGTCGTCTAGGGGATATGGTACCGGATTCTCGCCTTGATCTGGTTGGCAAATCCAGCCAACTTTGTAACAACGGATTAGACCAAGCATCAGGAATACGATTTTCATGACATTCACTCGGTGTAGAAATACAGTAATCATTGCCTTCGCCTTCATCTTCATTGGAGGTGCAGTTCACGAACTGGCAGCCCAGCCGCAGTTCATCCTGAAGCGTACGAAGAAGGAGGGGATCCCGCTGTTTTTTCAGCTGTACTCCGGATTCAACTGGGTATTGGCACCGGGTCCCGGCCTGGATGAGCACGTAAGCGATTACGACGGTAATACCTATAGCGGTGTTATGATTGGCATGCAGGGCGCGATGAATATCGATACACTGGCCCGTAAACCGCTGTGGGCAGGTGTCGAACTATACTATGCACGCGTAGTGGACCGCTTCCTTGCACAGGAACCCGATGTGTATTTCAAAGGCCTTCCTCCGGTCTCGGAAGGAGGTCCGCCGGTTGAGCTTATCGAAACAGCATACGTAGCTGGAGCGAGTCTTTTTCTTGCGTATGATTTACTCGAGGTGCTGCAGCTGCAGGGTGGGCTTGGGATGCAGTATTTCCTGCCGCAGGTAGATATTCCGGAGACGGGGCTGCCAGGGAATGAGGTTGAAGGTCTGTTCGAATCGACGATATATCCTACCGCGTACTTCGGTGTGAATGGGGTCCTTCTAGCATATCCACATGGCAGTATCAATGCCGATGTTCGTGCAATGCATGGGTTCGGTGAGTATGGCGGGACGCAGATTCAGATACTGCTCGGATTCATGTTCAATTTCGAATAGCTACGAATCCTCGGCTTCTTCCTCTTCAAGCAAATCTCCCGAGCTATCGCTTGCCAGGAACGCGAGCAAATCGCGCATAAACGCGTTGGCTTTCTCCGATACGCCCGGCGCATTGCTCTCCCGCGGTCCTGCGACATTCAGTATCTCTACCTTGAACTTGCGCATCCAGTTTGCGACGATGTCCGGTGAGGCGGACTGTTGGAGGTGTTCCAGGTAATACGGTTTGCCTTGGTCAACACACTGTTCGATTGCGAAGCGGGTTCCATCGTCAGGATTGCCGTCGAGCAAGATGAGCGTTCCGTCGGAATCCCTGATATTCCACATCGTGCGTTCATGCACGTCATCGGTCGGGGTCTGCTGCAGCGGATATTCGGGAGGTATAGGACCGTCTTCGCTTGCTCTTCCTGCAGGACACCACCCCGAACACAGCACCCCATGCTGCATAGCCGCATCCATTGCGCCGCGATCGACTCCGGTCTGCCCGCCGCTCAGGATCATTCGCAGTGTAACGTTCATGACTGTTTCCCTGCCATCGCTTCGACCTTCACCTTGATGTATCTGCTCCCTCCATCCCCGATGCGTACCGGCTGTATCACACGGATTCTATCGACAAGGCATACATCCGAAGATTGCTCGCAGAAGTACACTACAATATCGAACTGCAATTCTGTTTCTCCCATTCGAGCCTTTAGATCATAGTGAGCGCGAAGTACATCGCCCTCAGTGCGGATGGTCTGGTTGTGTGCATCCAGGAATAGCAGATCGCTGTTTTCGGCCTGCCAGTGTATATACTGCGGCGCATCCGCAGCGTATTTATACCCATCCGGCAGGCGCACAGCAACTTCAAGAGATAGCTTTCCTTCCGCAATCCGAACAGGGTCCAACCTTAGGGTACGTCCTGTGAATGTGGACTTCATCTTTCTGTGCAGGAGCTCGAGGTTCGTGAGCTTGAGCGTGCCGACTCTCCCTGTCTTTCGATTGATCGTGCGAATCAGGTGGTTATTCGTGTCAGCGATATACAGCGTATCGCCCAGAGCATCGATACCGCCGGGTTCGGAATACATTGCGTGCAGCCGCTCGCCGTCCTTGTACCCATGCCGCCCCACACCGGAGTAGCTTTGGCTTATCGCTTTTTCTATGTCCACGGTTTTGATCTTGGAATTGTAGGTATCGGCGACGAACAGCGTACCATCGACGTATTCAATGCCGAGCGGATGCTGCAACCGGGCAACAGATCGCGGACCGTCGGCATCGCCGTATTCGAACAGGTCCTCGCCAACGATGGTACCGACTTCCCCGCCCATATCGATATCTGCCCACCGGATAGAACTCGTCTCGCTGTCGGCGAAGTAGAGCCGTTTGCCATCTGTGGTGATACCGCTTGGTTGGGCAAGTGCGGCTTCGAGTAACGGACCGTCGACACGTGCTTCCCTGCGTGAACCCGCATGCAGCCGCATTGAGCCTGCTTCAAGATCTCCGGCCCATATCTGATGCGGCCCAGCCATCGCGATGAAGAGCGTCTTATCATGGACGAGTAAATCCCATGGCGAATTTAGTGCGATATCGGTCCACCGGGCATTGTAGTTGGAGTAGAGTGCCTGTTCGCCTGTGCCAAATATCGTCTTCACCGTACGTGCTTGAAGATCGGCAACGCGGACCATGTGATTATCGGTATCGGCAATGTACAGCAAGCCGCCGGAGTAATGTGTCCCCTGCGGATTATTGAACTCTGCGTTCTCGAAAGTACCGTCTTTCGATCCGCGGCTTCCGCTGCCGATGACATCAAGGATTCCACCCGACTGATCGGCGATAATCACCCGGTCGTTGTTCGAATCGGAGATATATAGCTGCCGCTTTTCTGCGCTCACTGAGATCTTACCGGGGAAGGCAAGTATTCGACGCTCAGCGAAATCCTTTTCTAAACGGAAGTTGGTCTTACTCCTGACGAGATCGCCCTTCTTCTCGAAGTAGGGGATCGCCTCTTTCAGGATTGGATCGAACACGCGGTACGCTCCTTCGCCGGGGTGGACGTCGATAATCCTTCCGTTCGGATTTATTAACACGAGTGTGGGCCACGCCCGAGCACCGTATTCATCCCAGATGCGGAATTCATCATCGTTCACCACCGGATGCTCAATATCGTACCGGAGAATGGCCTGACGGATGGTCTCGGTGCTCAGCTCATTCGGAAACTTCGCCGAGTGTACTCCGATGACCACGAGCTCCTCGGCATACTTTTGTTCCAGTTTATGCAGTTTCGGAAGCACATGCATGCAGTTGATGCAGCAGTACGTCCAGAAATCAAGAATGACGAACTTCCCTCGGAAGTCCGAGAGAGCAAGGGCCGAATCGGTGTTCAGCCATTCCATACCGTGCGGGAATTCAGGTGCACGGATTGGGCCTTCGAGGTCCTTGCGAATCTGTACCGTTTCGTTTTTCATCTCTGATTTTTCCTGCGAGCAGCCGCCGACACTGATCAGTATCGCTGCAACTGCAATAACATAGAGCGCGTGTTTCATCCTGAATGCGGGCTTATTGCGATACTTTTCCAACACAGGTTTAGTAAGCGGCATTCCCGAAGAACCTACAGGGCATGCGGACTAGTGAACGATCGAGAACGCGATGCTGATGAATATTACGGCGAGTACGATGCTCGAAATGATGGTATAGCGCCAGTCCTTTTCTTTCGCGAAACCGTAGATCGTGAACAGCACGCGTACGATCGGTGTGGCCATGAGGAGGAGAATTCCCGAGTACAAATAGAACTGTGGGCTGGCCAATAACTCATCCAGCGGTGCGGCAAACATTTTCTGCAGGAGGAGCCAGCCGTTCATCGATGGCGGTGCGGCATCCCAGGAACCCTGAATGAACAAGAGAACGAGTCCGACAGAAATCAGCAATCCGCTTGCTGTAATCCCAATCCGCAGCAGCAGACTGATATGGTGTTCGAGGGTATGCGGTTCTTTCTTGGACATTGGTTTCAACTGAAATACATCCTGGCTGCCACTCCGAAAATCAGAAGAATGAACAGTGCGATGATAACTTTGCTGTGGATTTTCATCCCTAACTTCGCGCCGAGACGCGATCCGATGAGGACGCCGAGGACAGCAGTTGCCGTATAGTACGGGTTGACGTTGCCATGCGCGAAGTAAATGAATGCACTCGCGACAGCCGTGACGCCGATCATGAAATTACTAGTTGCAGTGGAGGCTTTCATTGGGATACCGCAAGCGAGATTCATCACGGGCACCTTGATCAACCCACCGCCAATCCCGAGCAGTCCGCTGATATTGCCCGCGAACGTAGAGATCGCCATTGCCAATGGCAGGCGCTTCACAGAGTAGTTTACCTGCCGGTTTTCCGCCTCGTCAAAATACGATCCTGTGATCGCTGCATTTCCCTCGATGACACGCGGCTTTGCAGGACGGGTGTTTTTAATCCACATCAGAATGCCGACGCCGATCATAAAGACAGCAAAGATCTTCTTGAGCACATCCCCGGGGAGAAGATTGGCCGTGATTCCGCCGAATAGCGCGCCAATTGTGGTCATCACCTCGAGTGACATCCCGAGGCGTACGTTCGAATAACCTTTGGCGACATACACTGAAGCAGTAGCGCTGGATGTTGCTATCACGGTAACAATGCTTGCTGCGATTGCTTCATGCATCGGCAGGTCAAAACCCACTACCAATATCGGGACTAGGATTGCCCCGCCGCCTATCCCAAACAATCCGCCGACGATGCCGGTGAGCACACCGGCCACGACTACCAATAAGTATGTTTCGGGTGTCATACTAGCGGCTGTTCGGCATGATTACGTTATCGATGATTTTCTGAGCTTGCTCAGCGGTGGGTGTACCGGGACAGTTCTTGATGCATCGCTGGAGGACATCCAGAGCGGCATCCCTGTTGCGCAGTTGATCGTAATAGATTTGCGCAAGCCGGATATAGATATTGCGATACTCGTACGGATTTTCCCGGAGGACAAGTTCGTACATCGCAGCGGCTTCCTGGTAGCGCTCAGCCTCCTTGAACATCGTCCCGACCCGGATCATCAGTGCGACCTCCTTAAACAGGTGCATGGGCGCCTGTTCGGCAACCTGCATGCGCTCCATCGGACGGTCTTCGGGTATCCGCATCGCCTGGTAGATCGGAAAGGACTCCCACGTGCCGAAGTGCTGTTTGAATTGCGGAATATGCGCCTCGGCGATCGCTTCGTAGCCGTTCAGCATCGCAGTGATCAGCACTTCAGTGGTGAACTCCTCAAGCAATTGCGGCTTGATATAGTCGTATCGCGAGCTGTCCGTGTTCGTTCGAGCTATTGAATCCACCGACGCAACCAGCCACCGGTACTCTTCTTCACCCGCAATATCTTTGGCTGTGACCTTCAACGCCCCGAGATACTCTTGTGCATCGTCAAGACTACTGTAGCCGTTTTCGACCATTCGCTCAAGGATATCGAGGTAGTTGGGAAAGTCCTTCGAAGCGAGATAGTATTTGCGGAGATTTTCCAACGCGTTATGTGTGAGCGGTGCTGTGACGTAAGGCTCGTACAAATCGACCAATTGTGTAAACCTCTTCGCGGAGGCTTTTTCGTCGTGATTCACACCAACCCACAGGAGCAAAGGGACAATCGCGAAGATGCCAATGGCCGGGAGTTTCGGTGCGAGTGAGAGCTTGCCTGTTTCATCGAGGCGGACAAACATGACAGCGGCGAAGAAGCTGGCGCTCAGGAGCGGTATGGCCATCAGATCCCAGTCCCGCCCCATGCCAAATGTTGCGTTCCCCGTCAGGACGAGTGTAAATCCGCCGGCAAGTGCGGCGACTGCGACAAGCGTCAGCGGATCGGATTTGGGCAGCTTCCTGATATCGATCATCAGGAATTTCAACGCGGCGATGAATATCAGCACGTTGTGCAGGTGGTACATCGCAATGACATCGAGCATGTGCTGAACGTTGAACAACACGTAGCTCTGCCATCCGAAAAACACACCGTTCTGAAAGTCCTCGTACGGAATAAGCGGGATCGCGTAGGTGTTCCCCTGTCCGCCGCCGAGGATCACGTACGAAGCAATGACAGCAATCACAGGCAATAGCGAAAGGATCACAGCGGAGTGCTTGAAGTTGGGCTGCCCGCCCTCTCCGAACTTCTTCCAATGCAGAAGCAGGAGGTAGGAGGGGATGAAGACTGCGGATGAAGCGCTCGCCAGGACGGCGATTGCGAGGAAAATACCCGGCACCCAGATCACCGTGCGGCTCCGTACGACATTCCATGCTGCAACGAAATACAGCACCGCAAAGGTATAGCCCAGCACGTAGAGTTCGACATATCCGAAGAACAGCAGCGATCCAGCCGAAACGAAGAACAGCAGGATGAAGATTAGCGCATACTTCGGCTGTTCGTGGCGAAGCCCAGCGAACAGGCCTATGCCGAATACAATGGCACAGACCGTGGATAGCACCTGGAACGGCGTCTGCGCGTTGTTGAAGTCGAAGGAATTCGCCAGGGCGATTATGGCATGTCCATTCAGCCACGCGGTGGGCTTGGCCAGAGTGGATTCGTACGCCTCCTGCACAAGAATGCGGTAGACTTCACCAAGATAAATTGCTCCATCGCCGAGGAATGCAAACCCAACCTTGTATTCGACGGTGGCCCACGCAAACAAGGCAGTTACTGCAATGCCGATCCCGTAATACCAAAGCGGGGTTTTTGGTTTCGGTCCCAGGCTTTGGGAAAGTGAGTCAGCAAACTTTTTCTGAAAGCTCAATGCATACGCAAGAGCGCCCGAGATCAATCCGGCGAGCAGGATGAGCGACCCCCAATCACCGATGTATCCATACAGAACATCCCATCGTGCTTCGCTGGGCTCGGTATAAAGAATATAGGAAGCGAGCACAGCGGCTGTCAGCAGGAATACAGCGAACAGTTCAAATCGCCCGTTATCCGGAGCGGCATTCGAGGCTGGGTTGGACTTCTTACTATTGGGTTGGGGGTTCTGTGGACTTGCCATTACTGAGCGCCGATTTCACAAACACACATCGAATCTATGAAGAAAATCTTGGGCATCGAAATATGAGACTCTGTTCGTCCGACGCCCTGAAAAAGATCGGCTTTGTCCAGATTGGATGCTCGTGGGAAATGTGCTACCTTTGCAGTGTTATATGACGTAGGAAGCAGTGTTAAAAACACAGACAAAAGCACCCGACTTCACTCTGAAGAAAGACGATGGCGAACCCATCCGTTTGAGCAGCCTGCGGGGATCGAAGGTAATACTCGCCTTTTATCCTAAGGACCTTTCCCCGGTCTGCACCAAGCAGATGAAGAACTACGCCGACCGATACGATGCATTCCTAGAGAACGGCGTGCACATCATCGGCGTAAGTGCCGACGATGTTGCCTCGCATGCCAAGTTCAAATCCAGTTGCGGCCTGCCCTTCCCGCTCCTTTCAGATCCCGATAAACATGTCTGCCGTCTCTACGATGTTCTGTCGTTTTTCGGAACCATCCAGCGCACGGTGTATATCATCGATGAGGATGGCATTATTCAGTTCGCAGGATCGACCATGGCTATGTTTTACCCCTCCGCCGACGAACTTCTCAAGCTCTTATAGCGTATGATACATACGGTCGTATTCGATCTCGGAAATGTACTGCTGCATTTCGATCACAGCATTATTTTGAAGCGTATCTCGCCGTATATGGATCAGAAGATTGGACTCACAGATGCATGGCGAATGCTCAAGAGTGAGATCGCATTGTTCGAAACCGGATTGATCGGCCCTGAGGAATTCTTCGAGAAACTCCGGAACAGCTTGAATCTTGCGCCGCGCCTCGGATATGCTGAGTTTGCGAAGAACTGGGCCGAAATATTCTGGAAAAATGAAGAACTCGTCGATTTACTGCCAAAATTACGGAAAAAGGTGAAACTCATCATGCTTTCGAATACAAACGTCTTGCACATCGAATACGCGAAACAGGCCTTCCCGGAGGTGTTTTCTCCATTTGATGCACATGTGCTTTCGTATGAGGCAGGCTGTTCGAAGCCCTCACCGGAAATCTACCGGAAGGTGCTTGAACTTGGTTCAGGAAATCCGAACGAATTTGTCTATTTTGATGATATATATGCCTACATTCAGGCCGCAGAACAGTGCGGAATGAAGGCACATCAATATGTTTCCGTACAAGGCGTACGGGACTCGTTAGCAATGTATTCGATTGAATTCGATTAGTCGATAAGATAGTATGCGGGTGACCTGCCCGCTGTTTCAACGTAATTAGGACATAGGATGGTGTGCACATGAAACAATTGAGTGTGCTTCTTTTCGCGATCCTGGCTTTTATGCAGATCGCAAACGCGCAGAATCTGACCTCGGTCGATTTTTCCGCGCGCGATATCGATGGTGAGGACCGCAGCTTCCAGGAGTTTCTCCAGCAAGTGCGCGGTTCGGAAGATTCACCAAAAAAGGGTGTTGTCATTATTAGCTTCTGGGCACTCTGGTGTAAGCCGTGCAAGGAAGAAATGAAGGCAATACAACCGATCTTCGAACAACACGCCGATAAGAACATTCACTTTCTGGCAATCAATACAGATAAGCCGAGAAGTATCGCGAAGGTGAAGGCGTACGTCAAATCCCAGGGATATCCGTACGAGTTCTGGCTCGACCCGAACAGCGAGGTATTCAACAAACTGAACGGTCAGAGTATGCCGTATTCGCTCATCCTGAACGAAAAAGGCGAACTCCTGAAGAAAAGCGTCGGGTTTATCGCCGGCGATGAAGAACACGTCGAAGAAGTTATGATGGGTTACCTGGAGTAAACCCATGCGAAAGTACATATTAATTCTGCTACCGCTTCTCGTCGCGGCGCAGGCTGTATTCGCACAAAGCGATGTGCAGTATTCCGTAAACAACTTGATGCGTTACGGAAACGGCAAGCAAATCCAGACGGATGGATTGGGCGATGTATTTGAGTATTTCGAGACGCAAACCAACGTCAGACTCTACGTCAATGATTTTACCGTCGGTTTCCAGTATCAATACGACGATCCCCCCGAATTCGGTCCCCGTATCCAGGCTGTAGATGAGCGGTTCGTAGAATTCCGCCGCGCCGGAGTAGAACTCAGGCTGGGGCACGGCTATTCCCTCTACGGCAAAGGTCTTGCTATGAACCTTTTTGAGGACCGCGCCATCAATTACGACACCAAGCTCGACGGTTTCAAAGGCGTGTACCGGGATGATCTCATCCAGGCCGAAGCAACAGCAGGGACCGTTGTGTATTATGACCTCATCGATTATGACCGCCGCGAAGAGTACAGCGTGCGAAGCGCCCACCTTCAGCTTCGGCCATACAAGTGGCTGCGCTTTGGCGGGAGCCTTGTTGGTGTGAACGGTGAACTTCCCTCACCGATTGTCACGCCGGACGGACCGTCATTCGATCAGGTTGACGCAGAGATACCGCACGCGATGCTCTCATTGAGTGGATTTGGGCTAGACGTCTTCGCGAGCTATGCGAAGAAAACATCGCGCGTCGTGCGGCCGCTAGGCGGGAATACATTTAATTCCTTCGAGAGCAGCGGCGAAGGTATCTACGGAAGCGTCGTGTACACGAAGGGTTCGCTCGGCGTCACGTTCGAATACAAGGACTACAAGTTCGACCTCGTCAATCCGGATCTGCAGGTTGAACGCAATCGTCCTACGAAAGCGCTCCCGATTCAGGTGCCGCCGCAGGTCTTCAAAGAACACAGCTTCTTCCTTCTTTCCCGGGATCCTCACGTCATTAACTTTAACGATGAGATCGGAATGCAGCTTGATGTGTACTACGCATTGAGTCCCGAACTCACGTTGAATCTCAATGGTGCGGTTGCCAGCAGGCACTATGCCTACGAGGGCCAGTTCCGCGATTGGACACGGATTGAGCCGGAGAGCAGTATCATGCCGTCGATGGATGGCGAATTCTCGCCTTTCTATGAACTTTACGCGGACGCTGAATGGTATTTCGACGGGCAGTCGTATATCAAAGTCGCATTCAACCGCAGGTACGATGAGCAGTGGGAGGACCGGCACATAAAGCACAGCACGTCGCTCCCAATCCTTATCGAATACATCCTCGACGATGTATACAGCCTCGGTGTTGCGCTCGAGCAGCAATTCTATCACGACTCCGTGAAGAAGGACAAGCCGGACTATTACAACCAGTATGTCTCGGTTACACTCGGCAAGTCGCCGGATTGGACGGCAACCGTTCGCCTGGAATACACCACCGATGAATCGCTGTTCCGCGCCGGCGTCACCGACCCGAATGCAGAATTCCCTGCATTTCAGTCGGGCAAGAATTTCTGGCGGACTGTGGAGTTTTCGTACCGCCTCGGTTACGCTCATACTGCAACGGTCAGCTATGGAAACGAGCGCGGAGGCATTGTATGCTCGAATGGAATCTGCAGGAACGTCCTGCCGTTCGATGGGCTGCGGCTCATGCTCTTAACGCAATTATAGGGATACACAAGATTGGACGCGCAACCGGCATTCCTTCCTAGATAGAGGGGATGCCTTGCGCCGCATATACAACACATGAAAAAAGAAATATTTATCAACGTTACCGAAGACCAGCACCGCATTGCGATGGTGGAGGACGGCAAGCTCGCAGAGCTCTTCATCGAAAACGAAGACCGCGAGCGAATGGTGGGCAACATCTACCTCGGCAAGGTCGCCAAGGTAATGCCCGGAATTAAGGCGTGTTTCATCGATGTCGGATTAGAACAGGATGCATTCCTGCACTTCAGCGACGTCGATGACAAGTACCGCGAAACACCAACCAACGAACAGAAGAAGGACGTCGATTTCGACGACGATGAAGAGGAGGATGGCCGCCCCAGAAAGAAGAGGAACAGGCGGGATGACACGAACGTCAACCTTGCTAAGGGGCAGGAGGTCCTTGTACAAGTATTCAAAGAACCTGTTGCAAACAAAGGCGTACGAGTAACGACCGAGATTTCCTTGCCCGGCCGGTTCATTGTTCTTATGCCGCGGGAAAACTCTATCGGCGTCTCAAGAAAGATCGGCCATTTCAAGGAGAAACGGCGTCTGCGCAGGATCGCGAGAAACCTTATCCCATCGGGATTCGGATGCATTATCCGGACGGTGGCGCAAGGTGCATCCGAAGAAGCGCTCCAGCAAGATATTGAGGGGCTTATACAGGATTGGCGCCAGATTGAACGCAATCTGAGGCAAGCAGTACCGCCGTCCCTCGTCCATAAGGATATGAACGCCTCCTCCAGCATTATCCGCGATCTCTTTTCCAAAGAAGTCAGCAATGTGGTGGTCGACTCACGGAAACTGTACCGTGAGTTCCGGAGCTATGTCAATCTGGTATCGCCGAATATGGTTGATAACATCAACTACCATTCGGGGAAAGAACCGATTTTCGATAAGTACGGCGTCGAAAAGCAGATCGAGCAGACTCTGAGCAGGCGTGTATGGCTGAAAAGCGGCGGGTATCTCATCATCGAGCATACCGAGGCGATGAAGGTCATCGACGTGAACAGCGGGCGTTACGCTGCGAAGGCAGAGCAGGAGCTAAACTCGCTGAAAACGAATCTGGAGGCCCTCAAAGAAATTTCGAGACAGATTCGTTTACGGGATTTAGCCGGGATTATTGTGATCGATTTTATTGATATGGATCAGGAAGAGAATCGCCGGAAGCTATTCGATGAAATGCGCCGTGAACTACGTCGCGACCGCGCGAAATCAACCGTACTCCCCATCACGGAATTTGGTTTGATGCAGATTACGCGGCAGCGTATCCGCGAAAGCGTCCAGTTCTCAATAAGTGAGACCTGTCCGACCTGCAACGGCGTGGGCCGAGTAACCTCCCAGTCGTCGCTCTTCATTCAGATTGACCGATGGCTGCGCCGCTTCAGGATGCAGTGCAAGGAACTCCGCCTGGTGATGTATGTTCATCCCTCGCTTGCAGAGTACCTCAACGAAGGCAAAATACCGCGAATAACCAAGCTCATGATGAAGCATTTCGTGCAGATCAAGATCGTTACCGATCCCACCCTTGCCGTGGATGAATTCCGCTTCTATTCCAGGAAACGGAATCACTTCATCACAAAGCAGTACCAGTCCGCAAATTAGCCCAATTTGGGTCGATTCCTGCTCTCTTCCACGCGTGGAAAAGAGCAGGAATCTTCGTATATTAAGGGATTGAAAATGAACCAGATTCGTCCCTGTAAATTCCCCAAAAATATGCCGGTTATGGCACTTTTGAGAGTTTCTCTTACGGGTCGTTAGAACGCCAAACTCATTCCGGAGGCAACCATGAAATTTTCCGCTGTCAGCACCGATATTGTGAAGTCGCTGGCGAACATCATAAGCGTTGTGCCATCGAAATCTACGCTTCCCATTCTCGAAAACGTGTTGTTCGAATTGAAAGGGAATGACCTGACATTGACGGCCAGCGATCTGGAAATTTCTATGAGCCTCGGTATGCCGGTCAGCGGTATGGAGGATGGCCGAATCGCCATTCCTGCCAAAAAACTGAACGAGATCCTGCGCGCACTTCCCGAAACCGATGTAACGCTCGATGCGGATTTATCGAACAGCAAGATCGTCCTCAAAACGGATGCAGCGGAATACAAAATGTCCGGGGAAAACGCCTCCAACTTCCCTGAGATTGAATCCGTGAGTGAAGAGTTCTCCCTCGAACTCGAATCCGAACTTCTCCGCTCAATTATTGGAATCACCAGCTTTGCCGTCAGTACGGATGACCTCCGTCCATCAATGAAGGGCGTGCTCTTCCAGTGGAAGGAAAAGGAATTCAGAGCAGTTGCGACGGATGGACACCGCCTCGTGCGTGTTATCCACAGCGGCGA
>PABJ01000088.1 GCA_002699105.1 Ectothiorhodospiraceae bacterium
AGCAATCTTCTTCTCGACTATCGCATGGACGGCACCAGCGGATTTGATGCAATCAACTCCGTCGGCCAGGTGAACGGGCAGCTTATCGGCCCGCCGCACCGCGTGCAGCGCACCGGCGATGAGCTTCGGAAGAACATCGCGGAACTCAGTATCCGCCCGAATATCCGATTCACGCAGGGCGAATACGACTCCCATTTCGAGACCACAACACATATCGACACAATCGAGAATGAGCAGGTCAGCGTGTTTGCTACACTGCCTGAAATAGACATGACGAGGCAGGGTATCACGCAGACTCCGATCGATACGATCATCGGATATGCTGCAAACACGTGGTCGTACACCTTGGATGCCGACGGCAACGTGCTCGATTCCTCGTGGATCGTACCGGACACGTACCTCGTGAACCAGTATGAACAGAATCTGCACCAGGTTCAGAATTACATCACACCATACGGTATCGGGCTCGACTTGGGTCCGGACGGTTTTACATGGGTCTACGATGTGACCGACTACCTGCCTATTCTCCACGATACGGTAGATATCCGCGCCGGAAATCAGCAGGAGCTCATCGATCTGAAATTCGCATTCATCAAAGGTACACCTGCGCGCGACATCGTTGATTTCGAGACGATCTGGACGGCTCAATACAATCACGCCGATATAGCCAACGATAATGTGATGCAGGCCAAAGATGTACAACTCCATCCGGAAGCCACGGAATACCGCGTAAAAACCCGCACAACCGGGCACCGTTTCGGGGGCTTCCAGAATTGCGCGGAATTCTGCCCCAAGTACCATAATCTCAGCATCAATGGCGGCCAGCAATTCGAATGGCTGAACTGGAAAAGCTGCGGCGAGAATCCGGTCATCGATCAGGGCGGTACATGGATCTATGACCGCGCCGGCTGGTGCCCCGGAGAGTTCTCCGACACATACAATCACGAAATCACGCCATACGTCACGCCCGGCGGCATTGCAAGCATCGACTACGGCATGGAAATCACACCTGCCGGCATGGAAGGCGTGTATCAGGTGGCAGTGCAGTTGGTTTCCTACGCCGGGGCAAACTTCAGTCTCGACGCATCCGTGGAGGAAATCATCGCACCGAACGATTGGGAATACCGCAATCGCGTGAATCCGATCTGCGGACAGCCGCGCATCGTGATCAAGAACAACGGCACTACCCCGCTCACCTCGCTGGAAGTAACATGCAATGTGGTAGGCGGCTCCGAGTTCACTTCCACGTGGGAAGGAAATCTTGAGTATCTGGAATCTGGGGAGATCACCATCCAGCTTCCCTCTATGGAATTCTGGACGACCCCCAACCCTGCGAACATCTTTGAAGTGCGAGTCTCTTCCCCGAATGGCGGCGCAGATGAATACGACGGCAACAACTACGGAATGGCCACATTCGACCGCCCAGATCACTACACCGGCGATATTGCGCTGTTCGTAAAGGCGAACAATGCCGGGAACGAAAATTCCTACACCATTAAGAATATCCACGGGGATGTGGTGCTCTCGCGTAACGATATCGCTTCCCGGGAATCGTATGAAGACCTCATCGGTTTGCCGGACGGCTGCTACTGCCTCGAATTTCTTGATAGCGACGAAGACGGCCTGGAGTTCTTCGCGAATAATGATGGAAATGGCAGACTCTACATCGTCCGCCCGAACAACGGACCGGTCCTGAAATCGTTCAATCCCAATTTCGGATCCTTTGTGCGATACTGCTTCACGCTCGAAGGCGCAACGAACGATATATCAATTCCGGAGGCCCCGCGCACGATCGATGTCGCACCAAATCCGGGCAGCGGTCTCTTCCATGTAACCTTATCCGGATTTGCGAATATCCCCATCACGGTGAAGGTCTCCGATGTGACCGGTAGGACAATCTACAGCCAGGAAATGATTCCTTCGCAGGAATCATTCGATCATTTCATCGACCTTAGTTCCGAAAGCAGCGGCCTGTACTTCCTCAAGGTCGCAGCACCGGACCGGACGACAGTCGAACGGCTTATCAAGAAGTAAGCCGGAATCATATACCCAGAGGGCAACTATGGGACATATTCATTTGCGGTGGCACACTCTGATGTGTGCCATCGTGTGTTTGTGCATGCTGGCGTTGGTGCCGGGGTTCACCAAGGCACAATGCGATTGCGATGCATATCCGCCGCCTGCACCAGACGAAACAATTGTCACCGTAAGCAGCACCGCTGAGGTGCAGAACGCCATTGCGAACGCTTCGGGCAGGACTACCATCTACCTTGCCGCAGGGGTCTATCCTGTAACCAACGCCTCCCTGATAAACATATTCAAGCCGAATATCACATTACGCTCGCTTTCCGGTAACAGGGATGATGTGATCATTCAGGGTGCGGGCATGGATGCTCCGGGCGTTGGGCACGGTATATACATCGATGCGGATGATGTCACCATTGCCGACCTCACTGTGCGCGATGTACCCAACCACGGCTTCTTCATAAACCCCGGTTCCGACAACTGCACGTTTTATAACGTACGTGGAGTCGACTGCGGCGAACAAATCCTGAAGGCGAGCGGCTACACGAACGAACCTCCGAAGAACAACGGCGTGATCCGCTGCTCGACATTCGAGTACACGACCGTACTCGATGATGGAGACGATGGCTGGTACACAAACGGGATCGACCTTCTCAACTGCCACGATTGGGTCATCAGCGATAACATCATTCGCAATATCAAGCACAACCCTGCCATCACATCCACGCTCGCGGGTCCGGCGATCTTGCTCTGGCATGGCTCGTCCAATACCATAGTCGAGCGCAACCGGATCATAGAGTGCGATTTCGGGATTTCATTCGGGAATGCAGGACAGAACGGGGTGAGTCACACAGGCGGTATCATCCGGAACAACTTTATCGTAGGGTACGACCAAAGCGATTTTGCCATCGGCTTGATATACGCTCCCGGCGCGAAGGTGCTTCACAATACCGTGTATTCGCCCGGCGGCTGGGGCTGGTCCATCGAAGCAAGGTTCTCCGAGACCGTCGATTGTCTCATCCAGAATAACCTCTGCGATGAACCGGTCTGGCAGGACCGCGACGGCGCTGCAGCAACTGCTGTCTCGAACATCACAACGGCAACAGAGGCCGATTTCTTGCATGCCGCCATCGGCGACCTTCATCTCAATCCGCTCTCTTCCGCACTCTCGGCAGGTGTACCCGTGGCAGACAGAACCATGGACATAGATTGCGAATCTATCTCCGACCCCCCCGACATCGGTGCCGACCAGGTGCACATCGATATCGCCGTCAACGACCTGCAGGAACTACCTTCGGCGATTTCCGTCTATCCCAATCCAGCCGGGAATATCCTGACAGTCATCGGGTACGATATCGATGAAATCCGGATCGTGGATATGCTCGGCAGAACGGTAGTGGAAAGACATGCCGGGAGCACGCGAACGGATGTGACGCTTGAAAACCTTCGGCCGGGAAGTTACCTCGTTGTTGCACAAGGAAAACAGCGCATTCACTCTACGATCATACAGGTCATCGCAGACTGAGGCCGGTGCACCGCCAGGGTTACTGAGATCTCTCAGCCTGTTTGCCGATAGCCTTGACCATTCCGCGAAACACAAACCAATGGAGCGGATAGACAGCATACCAGTATAGCAGCCCCGTCACGCCCTTTGGGTAGTAGTACGCCGTTTGTGAAAGAGTAGTCGCGTTGTCGCCCTGCGGTTCGACGGTGAATTGCAGCCACGCCTTTCCCCAGACGCGCATCTCGGCTCGCAACCGGATACTCCTCCCGGCATCCACCATTTCCACCCGCCAGAAATCCAGCGGCTCGCCTTCCTGCAGGTCTGTCGGGTGCCTCCTCCCCCGCCGCATTCCTACGCCTCCAAGAAGCTGGTCCATCCACCCGCGAATTTTCCAGAGCCAGGTTGCATAGTACCAGCCGTTCTTTCCACCAATGGAGGAGACCACATCATAGACTCGCTGCGCAGGAGCAGATACCTCCAGCACTTGTTCATTGGTGATGAGATGATCCGACTCCAGGCCGGATTCGATGTACTCAGCGTGCAATGGATTGTCCTTTAATACAGCGTGCAGGCTCCGGCGAACTGCCTCTTCATATGGAATAGGGGTAAACGGGAAGATCGTTCTTGCCGTATCGCTGCGGCACACAGTCTCGTTCTTGACGCTATCGATGAGGATCTTCGCAAGCGACGCCCGCAGCGGTGTGACAAGCATCACCCAGTACGATGAAAGACGCGGCGTTAGTACCGGGACTTGAATCAGCACGCGCTTGAGGTACAGCACCTTTGCGACCGTCAGCATCATTGCCCTGTACGAGAGTACTTCCGGGCCGCCTATGTCGAGTGTTTTGCCCGACGACTCCTCATTTTCAACCGACTCTGCCAAGTACCGAAGTACATCCGAGATCGCGATCGGCTGCGTATTCACGACAAGCCACTTGGGGCAAATCATTAGCGGAAGCCGGTTGACGAGATGGTGCACCATTTCAAACGATGCACTCCCCGATCCGACGATCACCGCAGCCCGGAACTCCGTGACGGGGATCCGCCCTGCACGCAGCACTTCACCTACTATTCTGCGGCTCCGCAGGTGCTTGGATTCGCTAAGGTCTGGATCGCCCAACCCGCCCAGATAGATGATTCGTTTCACGCCAGCATGTTCCGCAGCCTGCCGGACGTTCCCGGCCGTGGCGAGTTCTTTCTGCTCAAAGTCCTCCCCATCGCTCATGGAATGAATCAGATAAAAGACAATGTCCCGGCCGGCAAATGACTCTGTTAAAGAATCGGGCTCCAAGGCATCGCCGATGTGGCAGGTGACTGCATCGGGGAACCGGTCCCGGCTCTCAGGTCTGCGAATAAGACAGTGAACATCATGCCCCGATTGGAGGAGCGGCCCAACAAGCTTCCCGCCGATGTATCCGGTAGCTCCGAGTATCAATATTGACGACATACCGCTCCTTGCAGGTACCCATATGTTTGCTGTGCGAGTTGCCGTTCAATATATCACATCTTCAAGAACCGCGCATTCACAGCAACGATTACGTGGCGCTTAAGGATTACGATATTTGCGATACGTAATAGATTCTTCTTGGAACTCTCTTACCCATTGTCTAGTTTTTGGGATAGATGGCAAAGCGAAGATCCATATCAGCATACCTGCTCATCGTTGTGATGATCCTCAGTACAACGGGCGTTACCGTTGCACGCCATTACTGCGGCGATAGGCTTATCTCCACATCCGTCGCTACGGATAAGGAGGACGGCTCCTGCTGTTCTATGGAGGGAAGCGACTCATGCTGTAAGAACGAGGTCGAGACCGTTGCAGTCGATGATGATATCACAATCAGCAGCCAGTCCGTAGATCACGATGTGACATTGTCGGCAGTCAGTCCGATTGCTTCCATCCCTCACATCGAATCTCCCTCCCTCGATAATAATCTTGAGCGCACTAATCCCCCACCTCTCCTGCGCGAGCATGGGAAATCTCTGCCCATTCTCCTCCAGAGCTTCTTAATCTAATCCGCACATAGACTGTTGAATGTGAGCGTACTGCCTTGTTAGGCTCGCGCTGTCGTATTGACCGATCAATAACAGCTATGTGTTGTCATGAATTACATCCTCAGGTTCTTTCTCGAGAACAAACTTATTACGGTAGTGCTGCTCCTGCTGCTCGTCGCATGGGGTATTGCAACCGCCCCCTTCAACTGGGACTTCGGGCTTTTCCCGCGCGACCCCGTCCCGGTTGACGCAATTCCCGACATCGGTGAAAACCAACAGATCGTATTTACGAAATGGATGGGACGATCACCGCAGGATGTCGAAGACCAGATCACATACCCGCTAACGACGGCATTGCTCGGTATACCGGGTGTGAAGACAGTCCGAAGTAATTCCATGTTCGGCTTCTCCAGCATCTATGTCATTTTCGAAGAAGACATAGAGTTCTACTGGTCTCGCTCACGCATCCTCGAAAAATTGAATGCCCTGCCATCAGGCACATTGCCGGATGGAGTGCAGCCCCAGCTTGGCCCGGATGCAACCGCACTTGGGCAGGTGTATTGGTACACGCTTGAAGGCCGCGATGCGGAGGGCAATCCGGCAGGCGGCTGGGACCCGCAGGAACTGCGCTCGCTGCAGGACTTCTACGTCAAGTACGCACTGAGCTCAGCCGAAGGCGTATCAGAGGTGGCCTCCGTCGGCGGGTATGTCAAGGAATACCAGGTCGATGTCGATCCGAACGCACTGAAGACCTACGGTATCTCGCTCAACGAGGTAGTGAATGCCGTCCGCAACAGCAACATCGATGTCGGCGCGAAGACGATTGAAGTCAACCGCGTTGAATACTTCGTCCGCGGACTCGGCTACATCGAATCGATTGAAGATCTTGAGCAATCGGTGGTTCGCGTCCGCGATAATACCCCGATCCGAATCGCCGAAGTGGCGCACGTATCGCTGGGTCCTGCAACCCGGCGCGGAGCATTGGACAAAACCGGTGCGGAGGCAGTGGGCGGCGTCATCGTTGCGCGCTATGGCGCGAATCCGCTTCAAGTCATCGATAATGTGAAGGAAAAGATCGGTGAGATCTCGGACGGGCTACCTACGAGAACGCTGGAAGACGGACGAACATCCAAGGTGACGATCGTTCCATTTTACGATCGGACACAGCTCATTTACGAAACGCTTGGCACGCTTGAGGAGGCAATCTCACTGGAGATACTCATCACCATCATCGTCGTAATAGTAATGGTGATAAATCTGCGCGCCTCACTGCTTATCTCCGGATTGCTGCCTGTATCGGTGCTGATGGTGTTCATCGCCATGCGGCAATTCGGGGTGGATGCGAACATCGTCGCTCTCTCGGGTATCGCCATCGCTATCGGGACCATGGTGGATATGGGCGTCATCATGGTGGAAAACATCATCCGGCATTCGGACGAGGCTGACGATACGAAACCAACAATAGAAGTCGTTTTCGATGCCGCCAAGGAGGTAGCCCCTGCCATCCTTACTGCGATCGCAACCACCGTCATCAGCTTCCTGCCCGTGTTCACAATGGAACAGGCGGAAGGCAAGCTGTTCATCCCGCTTGCCTTCACCAAAACCTTTGCGCTCGTGGCAGCGCTCCTGGTGTCGGTGATTATCCTGCCTGCCTTTGCACATTGGCTGCTGGTACGGAGAAAAACCGCTGGGAGCTGGATACAGAAGGTCCCGTACGCGCAATTTTTCCAACGGTACTGGGGCGGGGTATTGCTTCTTGCGGCAGCGGTCACGCTCATTCTTTCGGTGCATTGGGCCGCTGTGGTCTTCTTCCTCCTCGGCGCAGGCGCGCTGGCAAAAGGATTTCTTACGGAAGAACGTGCGCAATGGGGCAAGTACATTTTTGCGCTCACCATGGTGCTCGTCGTTTCCTACATGCTAAGCCGCGCATGGCTTCCGCTCGGTGCCGAACATGACCTTTGGCTGAACATGCTCTTCATCCTGCTCATTCTGGCCGTTGTGCTCGGGCTGTTCGCTATCATCATCAAGTATTACAGAAATATTCTGACGTGGTGCATCGAGCACCGCGCGGCGTTCCTTTCGGGCGTCGGCGGTATCCTGCTTCTCGGCGGCACAATATGGCTCGGCTTCCAGACGGTGTTCGGTTTCGCCGCGGCTCCGTTCGAGGCGGTTGGATTGAATGTCCGCGATAGCAGACCCTGGCAGCGAATCGCCACGGCGTTTCCCGGTATCGGGCGCGAGTTCATGCCCGCGCTCGATGAAGGCGCATTTCTCCTGATGCCGACATCGATGCCGCATGCCGGAATGGAAGAGAATCTCGAAGTCGTCAAACGGCTCGATATGTCGGTCGCGGCTATACCGGAGGTGGAAAACGTCGTAGGAAAACTCGGCCGCGTGGAATCAGCGCTCGATCCTGCGCCCATCTCTATGTACGAAAACCTCATCACCTATAAGAACGAGTACATCGTAGACGAGGACGGTTCTCGCCTACGATTCAAGGTCGACGGGGACGGTGAGTTCGTACGAGACGAGAAGGGAGATCTCATTCCCGACAAAAACGGGAAGTACTACCGCAACTGGCGGGAGCACATCAACTCGCCAGATGATATCTGGGATGAGATTGTTTCAGCATCGTCGATCCCTGGCGTGACCAGCGCACCCAAGCTGCAGCCGATTCAAACGCGGCTCGTCATGCTGCAAACCGGCATGCGCGCTCCTATGGGCGTGAAAGTTTACGGTCCCGACCTTGCTTCCATTGAGGCCTTCGCGCTCAAGCTCGAAGAACATCTCAAGGATGTCGAAGGAGTAAAGACATCATCCGTGTTTGCCGACCGAATCGTTGGCAAGCCGTATCTGGAAATAGATTTCGATCGCGGTGAACTCGCGCTGTACGGCCTCACCGTTGCCGAAGCGCAGCACCAAATCGAGGTTATCCTCGGCGGGAAAACACTCTCCACTACCGTCGAAGGCCGTGAACGCTACCCCATCCGTGTACGCTATCCTCGCGATTACCGCGAAGAGCCTGAGGCAATTAAGGATGTGCTCATCCCGACGCCGACCGGCGCCCAGATACCGCTGACACAAGTGGCTACGCTGAACTACGAACGCGGCCCGCAATCCATAAAGAGCGAGAACACGTTCCTCGTCGGATATGTGATATTCGACAAGCTGGATGGATATGCCGAGGTCGACGTCGTCGAAAATGCAAAAAGCCATCTCGATGGACTCATCTCTGCGGGCGAACTCACCGTGCCTGCAGGTATCAGCTACAACTTCGCGGGGAACTACGAAAACTCGGTTCGCGCGGAAGCGCGGCTTGCGTTCATCATCCCGCTTTCGCTGCTGGTGATCTTCTTCATTCTGTACCTGCAGTTCCGTTCCGTCCCAACGATCCTGATGATCTTCAGCAGCATC
>PABJ01000089.1 GCA_002699105.1 Ectothiorhodospiraceae bacterium
CGCTCATATTCATTTTTTTGGCAGTATCTTCCGCCGTATACCCTTCTATTTTCATCATAGATATGATCTCTCTCTGTTTTTCCGGCAGGAGATCCAGAATCTTGTCTATGTATTCGGACTGTATCGGCCCCTCGGTTACATCTCCGGCCGAGATCTCATAAGTAATGTCATCGAGGCTTATCTCTGTGAAAGGCCTGTCCTTATATATACGGCGCAGATAATCGTTCAAGCGGTTCCGGGCGATTGTAAACATCCAGACCTTGAACGACCGGTTCGTATCATACGTATGACCGGCGTGGTGAATGGAAAGCAGGGTCTCCTGCGCCACATCGTCAACGTCGGCCGTATTGGAAATCCGCTTCGCCACAAAAGCCTTGATAAGCGGCGTAATCGCACGTAACAGATCTGCGTACGCCTTCTTGTTACCCGACTGGGCAAGGCGCATTAAGCCTTCGAGTGAAGGCTCTTGATTGTCTGTCTCCACCATGTCAAACCGCTATACAGTACATGCTTGATGTAACTTTTAGATAATTATACCGAATAACTATTTGTGATGACCCGGTGCTCGACATGGATGCTAAATAGTAAATCGAGTCTCTATTTCCAGCAAGGTCCCGTTCTACAAGCAAATATAAATAAGAGGTGAATCGAGTATGAAATATCTGTCATTAATGTTGTTTCTAGGTTTAGTCTTGGCGAACACACATGCTTCTGCAGAATCGCCCAATCCGATTTGTAAGGAAACTGAAAACGGTATTGTTAAGGATTACTACTCCGACGGACAATTGAAAACCGAATGGAAATGTCAAAACGGTCATTTGAATGGTGTATCTAAACTCTACTACGAAAATGGAACCGTAGAAAAGGAATCAAGCTATGCTAATGATATACGGCAGGGTGTAACCAATAGCTACTATGAAAGCGGAGCATTAAAAAGCATATGTAATTTCAATAATGGGGAACTCGATGGAGACCACAAAATATTTTACGAAAACGGGACGATCAAAGAACTGACGTTTTATAAAGATGGTATTGAAGTTGATGAAGATCAATAAAAACAGACTATGCTGTCGGTCGGAAACTTCGCGAATGAATTTATTGTCGACAGTTCGATACTCCAAATGCGGTTACGAGACGGAAGAAACGATGCAAACAGTTCTTGTCAATTTTATTATAAATGCTCGAATTGTAGAGCTCTGATTAAACCGAAACCAGGCGACTGCTGCGTATTTTGTGCCTATGGTAGTAAAAAATGCCCTTCCGCACAAAGCAGAAATCTGTAGCTGAATTACATCTTCGCATATGCATTGTATGGATAGAAAGAAAAATAAAACCAGGGAGGTAGTAAAATGAACAAGCTTTTCCTCGTTAGTTTCTTAAGTGTCGCTGTTGTTGTCATCCCGGGAATAAATTCTTATGCGGGAAGCCCTCATGTAGCCAGTGATTGGAAAGGGGCATACGTTCCGGCCAGTGTACAAAATAACAATTTGAAAACTGCTAGTCACGTGGCCTCGAGTTGGGGCGAAGCATATGCTCCGCAAAAGCTCCAGGATCAATGCTCATACAAGGGTGGTTATGTGGCTACCACATATGCAGATGCTTATGTTGTTCAGAAAATGAATAACCCGGATGGAAACGATTTAACGAATACCGGATCATAAATAGATTCCATGTAAATGTATTCAAATTACCCCCTTCTCCATGCCACTGGCCCGGCTCCTGCAAAAGAGCCGGGCCGGTCTTTTGTCTGAAGTGGAAGAGGTGACGCAAGTTAATTATTGACCGCTCGTTCAATATTTGCTATATTATAATTCATGGCGAGGCCATTTGAGTTTGATAGAGAAGAAACTCTTTCCAGGGCTATGGACGTTTTCTGGGAAAAGGGTTATAAAGCCACCAGCATACAGGATCTTGTAGATCACATGGGCATAAACAGGGGAAGCATCTACAACACCTTTGGAGACAAGCATTCGTTATTCATCGCTGCTGTAGAGCATTATGGTGAAGTCGTAACTACCGAAATGATCAAGGTTCTAGAATCCCCCGGGTCCCCATTAGAAAATCTTAACGAGTTCTTTAACAAACTGGTCAATTCCCCCAAACAAAGGAGAATGAAGGGCTGTTTAATCAGTAATACAGTTGTGGAGTTAGCACCGCATGATCAGGAAGCGGCTAAAATCGTGAAGAGCATAATGGCTAGGATACAACAGGCTTTTTACAATTGCCTTAACAGAGCGGTAGAGCTGGGTGAATTACCCAAGAACACCGACATTGCAGTACTTTCACATTTTCTTGCGACCAGCACACACGGCTTAATTGTAACAGGCAAATCTAATTCGAATTCCAAGCTTTTAAAAAAAGTTATAAACGTGATTTTGTCGGCGGTGGAGTAAAAAAATTTACAGTATTGTTGAACGTTCGTTCCATAACACAACACAAGGAGGTTTTAAGATATGGCGAGAATATCATACGTCGAGAGGGAGAACGCTCCCGAAAATATTCAGGGTGTGTACGATCAGTTAAAACAAAAGTTCGGTGTAGTCCCTAACGTGCTAAAGGGAATGGCAAACAGCCCCGAGCTTTTTATGGGTTTCATTCCTTTTCTGGGAGCGGCGCTTGGCCCTTCTCAGGTGGATAATGCTACAAAAGAACTCGCAATCATAACCACTTCGAAGCTTAACGGTTGTAGTTATTGTACGGCTCATCACACGGCGGCCGGCAGAAGGGCGGGATTAAGCGATGAAAAAATAAATGCAGCTCCCGATGAGACTAGCGATGCTTTTAACGATAAAGAGAAAGCAGTGGTTAGATATTCCAGGGAGCTTGCAGAAAATGTAGCAGCTAGCCAGGAAACACTGGAAGAATTGAAGAAACACTTCGGCGAAGGTCAGATTGCGGAATTAAACCTCGTAAATGGCGTCTTTCATGTTTTAACCAGGTTCGCCGATACGTTTAAAATAGAGCTCGAAAAATAAGATATTCCCTCAGACCTGCGCCTGAAGTGATATAGTTTGCCGCTTGGTTAAACCAAGCGGCAGAAATCGGTTATCCGATCTCTTTTATTTTCAGGCGCTGGGTGTGCTATTGCTTTTCGGGCATTCCACACATCGGCCACATCCTCAGGTGGGTAGAAATTATTAAAAAGATTTTCAGGCGGTAACGGTACCTGTATCGTGAAATAGTTTTTTTCTGAACCAGAAGGCCAAATTGACCATCATAATCAGCACCGGCACTTCCACCAGCGGCCCGATGACCGTCGCAAAGGCCACGGAAGACCCGAGGCCGAATGCGGCAATCGCCACCGCGATCGCCAGTTCAAAATTATTGCTCGCCGCTGTAAAGGATGCCGCAGTGGTTTTACCGTAGTCAGCGCCTATTAATTTCCCCATGACGAAGCTGATTACAAACATCACAACAAAATAAATCGCCAGCGGTATCGCGATTTCTATGACGTCGAGCGGCAGCTCCAACACCATACCGCCCTTTAATGAGAACATCGCGATAATTGTGAATAAAAGCGCGAACAGCGTCAGAGGTCCGATCTTTGGCAAAAACTTATTTTCATACCAGTCCTTTCCTTTTCGTTTCATCAGGATTCTGCGCGTTAGAAAACCGGCAAGAAAAGGAATGCCGAGATAAATAAATACGCTTTCAGCAATGGTACCGAAACTGACATTGACGATCTGGCCGTCGACACCGAATACAGGGGGCAATATGCTCAGGAAAAACCAGGCATATACCGTAAAAAACAGCAGCTGAAAGATACTGTTAAATGCGACCAGCGCCGCGACATATTGATTATCGCCTTCGGCCAGCTGATTCCAGATTATGACCATCGCTATGCAGCGGGCCAATCCGATCAGGATAAGGCCGATCATATATTGAGGGTGATCCTGCAGGAATATAATAGCCAGTCCAAACATAAGGAACGGTCCGATAACCCAGTTTTGCACCAATGATAAAAGCAGAATTTTCCAGTCCCTGAATATCAGGGGCAATTCTTCGTATTTCACACGGGCAAGCGGCGGATACATCATCAATATCAAGCCGATAGCTATAGGGATATTGGTAGAGCCTACGGACAGGCTATTCAGGAAATCAGGCGCGTTTTTAAAAAGACTTCCTATGGAAACGCCGAAAGCCATTGCCAGAAATATCCACAAAGTGAGATACCTGTCCAGAAAAGATAAACGTCGTTTGCTGCAACTTGTCATCTGTTATGCCCCTACCCGTCCTTTGTGATATATAGAGCGGGGTTAATTCAACGCGATTCGTTTGGCGATTTTTGGTATCGGGTTCGACTCGGCAATGTGCGGCAACGCAGATTGCCTATGCTATCCGACCGTACGGCCTCGACCGGATATTGCGTCCGGTAACATGATACCCCTTGAACAATGGCCTTGGTGCTAGACAGCTTTCAGATTCGCCTTATCCTTCGCTTTCGCCTCGATAAATTCGATGACTCGTTCCTTAATGGAATCACGGATTATCCTCAGTTGTTCGAGTTTTTCTTCTTTGTTGCCTTCAAGCATTGAAGGGTCTGTAAAACTCCAGTGGATTCTTTCCAGTACACCGGGAAATATCGGGCACTTTTCGGCGCTCGATTCATCGCAAACGGTAATTAAATAACTGTACCGTCTGCCTTGTTTCAAGAATTCAAATGCCGAATCGGTCTGATTATTCGATATATCTATGCCAATTTCCCGCATGACTTCCACGGCTAAAGGATTCAAGTCTCCCGGCTCAAGCCCGGCGCTCTCTACCTCGAAATAATCGCCCCCGTATCTCTTCAGAAAAGCCTCGGCTATTTGACTGCGGGCGCTGTTATGAATGCATATAAATAGGACCTTGTCTTTGGTCATCTTCGTTTCTCCTTTGATATGAATATCCAATAAATCGCTCACTCATTGCCAGAAGTTTCAATCCGTATCTGGCTTGCATAAATTTGCTATGGATTGCGGTTTGATGGCGCTGCTTCGGGAGCAGCACTCATCGAAAAGAAACGCCAGTAAATTCTGAAGCACGTCCGTATTCGCAGAATAGCGCAGGAACTGGCGCTCTCGACTCACATTCACAAGGCCGACGATTTTTAACTTTTCCAGGTGGTGTGAAAGAGTGGAGCCGGGTATTCCGAGCTCCGATTGTATATCTCCAACGACCATCCCTTCCGGATGGGCCGATAATAAAAGCCGCATGATTCTGAGCCTCGGCTCCGCCCCCATTGCCGACATCATATCCGCATAACGAATTATGGGATTATCTTTTAACTTGTACACTATGTTTCTAGTATAATAGAAATAAGGTCGAATTCAAGCAGTATTAAGCAGATATTTCAAGATAATTACGGAATCTATTTTGCAGGATTTTGACTCCTATTTAGAGATTTGCTGCGAAGCCTAGAAGCGTGTCGTGAAGTCAATAAGCCATTGCGGCATGGCATGAAGCGCCAATGCCTCAATCCGTTTATCTACTCCGGTAAGTATGAATAGTCCTACGAGTATCAGTGCTCCGCCGAAGAGCGGCTTGCCATAGTGTGATATCGACTGGAACCGGGCCTTTCTTGCGATTAGGGTTTTACGTGATCCATAAGCGAATACCAGCAGCGATGTCGCCACACCAATTCCAAAGAGCAGAAAGATAAATAATGCGCCAAGAAGGTTTTCACCTCTGCTTGCGGCAGCAATAGCCACGCCAAGCGTGGGCCCGACGCAAGGAGCCCATACAAGACCCAAAAGACCACCGATGGCAAACTGTCCAGTCAGCCCCGAGCCGGAAACGCCTCCGAGTAATCGGTTCCCTCCCCCCACAATTGGTGCCACAGCCGAAGCAAAGACATCTTGGGCTCGTGGCACCAACAATAAAACCCCCGCGACAATAAGTAGCGCTGCCGCTCCCATCCGGACAGTCTGCTCATTCAAGCCGATTGAGAACCCGAACGCGATAACGATGATTCCAAACAAGGAAAAAGAGGCAACTAGTCCGCCCGACAAGGCAAAAGGGCCGTATTTGTTCTGATCCATCGCAGACCCGATCAATATCGGCAGGATCGGCAGAACGCACGGGTTAAGTATTGTTACCAATCCGGCGACGAACGCCAGAAGCATGCTACCCATGTCTCAATCACCACTCAGTTGTTATCGGGGGAGGACGCTTTTTCCACGGCGTTCAAAACGAATTCACGCAAGTTATCGCGATCCGTTATGGCAATAGATCTGTCGATTTCGTTTTTCCCGTCAAAAACCAGGATGGTTGACTGTTTCGAGATATTATGCGCTTTTAAAAAATCTTTATCTGTATCAAAATCAACACTGATAAAGACAAGATCCTTCATAGCTGGATCCTGCTGCAGTTCTTCAAGGATAACGCCCTGAGCTTTACAAGTCGGACACCAATCGGCTTTTACATCGACAAGGATTAATTTGTCGGCGCCTTGAGCCGTTTCAAAACTCTCGGCGGAATATTTGGTTCCACTCGCCAGTACGAAAGCCGGACCTGTCAACACGAAAAGGGACATCATAACAAATACACGTACAAGATACATTTACATACCTCCTGTTTGGGATTTAAGTTTTATTTTTCTATTGAAAGGTCCATTGCCCCGGAATAAATGCCGATTACTTTTTGGTGAACTTGCCCTTTTTCATTTTTTGATAGAGTCCCGCTCCAATCAGTACTGGAGCGGCAACTATACAAACGGGACATGCCGTTCCTACAAGTAACGTTGTCGCTGCGGCGTATGTTCCGAGTCCGATTCCGGCCCCAAGATAGAATGTGCTGTTATCTTCTTTTTTGGATATTTGAGAGATATTGGAGTTTTTTGTGCCGCTCATAGATCACCCCCATATTAAACGGACAAGACCATAAAGAGCTATTACGAGTAGCAAGATCCTGGAGACTAGGCAAGGTGAACAAGTTTTATAATTCAATCCACACTGTTGGGATTTATCGGTCTCAATATTCTTGTCAGTCATTAAACGAATTCTCCTCTGCTACATCGATATAAATCACGTGTCGCTTGGGTATTCGCAACCGAATGAATTAAAGTTACATGTAGCTACAACACTTCATGCGAAGAATCCAGACTAAGATTCATTGCTTAAGTCCAAGCAAAAGGAGAGTCATACGAGATGCCGTCTCAGTAGTTGAAAACTAGTGGGAGTAAATACGGTTATTCAGAACGTAAAATGGAGGAGAGCAAGGTGGGGTACCTTAGTGGACGTATTCCGAACCAAAATAATGGATATAGAAAAAGCTTCTTTAATAAACAGTATCAAGCAGATACTTCAAGCAGACATACGATTTAGTATTAATACAATACTTATAAGCATTGTTCGTCTACATATCTTTGCTAGTCTAATATTCATCAGCGCTGACGAAAGCCAAAAAAACAAATAGGAGGCATTAACATGTCACAGTCAAATATCACGAGTTCAGTTATTTTAGTTCTTTTGGTTGTAACGTTGCTCTTCGCGGCATTTGTAGTCCCCGCAGTGAAAGCAGAAAAGGCGCCATCGCCTGCCGATTTAAACGATTTGGAGATAGCGCATGTCGCCTACACAGCGGATTCGATTGATATTCGCTATGCGCATCTGGCTCTTGCAAAGTCGAAAAACCCAAAGGTGATTGAATTTGCTGAAACCATGATCCGGGATCACACAAAGGTTAACGAACAAGCTCTCGCTCTTCTCGAGAAGCTCAATGCCCAGCCGCAGGACAATTTCTTGAGCCAACAGCTTAATCAGCAAGCCGATCAGCTAATAGAGGAAATGAGCGGCTTGAGCGGGGTGGCCTTTGATAAACGCTATGCAGAAAACGAGCTCTCCTACCATCAGGCTGTAAATGCCTTAGTCGGGGACACCTTCATCCCTAACATCGAGAATCCCGAGATGAAGGCGCTTTTCGAACAAGCGCTTGTGATCTTCAAAAGTCATGAACAGCATGCGCAGAACATGGTTAATTCTTTAGAGGGATAGATGTTAGTGGGATTCATTATATTATCATTGAGGACTGTGGCTGTCATTTCAGCAGTCACAGTCCTTCTATTTATTTCATTGCGCTCTGTTAAGTCTGATGATTCCATAAGTAAGGAGCATATCGTAGAGATACGCAATCTTGAATTTATCCCCAAGGAGCTGGTGGCAGCCCCCGGTGATACAATCATTTGGATAAACCACGATATTATTCCTCACACTGTCACGGCAGATGATGAAAGTTGGGATTCCGACTTGGTTGAAGCAGAAGGCCAATGGCAGACGTTAGTTAAAGCAAATATGCATGAAACATATTTCTGCCGTTATCACCCATCTATGAAAGCGAAGTTGCGAATCGTAAGCAGGTAATGTCATACAGGTGTTTTATACCTTAAATCTCAAACCGCAGCGTATAAACATATAAGAATATTCAACGGATTTACAGAATAATGCGGTATCAAACCCCAAACCTGCATGGAGAATTACTAAGGATATGTATGAAGAAAAATTGAAACAATATGATACGGAACTGAAAAGAATCGAGGACAAGCTGAGGAACGTAGAAAAGGTCGATAAAGACTTTTATGTTACCGCCGAACATATAATTCAATTTGCTAAACATAGCAGCGCGTTATCCAATTCTTCAGAATACGAAGAAAGGAGATTGTCAACTAACACAGTACTTCAGAACGTAAAATGGAAGGGGGGAAGGTGGGGTGAGTGACGGGATTTGAACCCGCGACCTCTGGGGCCACAACCCAGTGCTCTAACCGGTCTGAGCTACACCCACCACAG
>PABJ01000090.1 GCA_002699105.1 Ectothiorhodospiraceae bacterium
AAATTGATGTTGTTATTCGGATCGACATTCAGATGCAGATGGGTTTCGAATACAACAGCGTCACGCTCCCATGCGTATAGTTCGAATGCCGTCCCCAGAGTGATGCCCCACCGGTGATTGAAATCTCTTTCGATGACATTCTGAAAAATTTCCCCCCAGAGAAAGCTCTCAGGAAGAAAGCCTGCGCTGCTGCGATCTTCCAACATATCATAGCGTACGATTGATTCGGGGAATTTCCCCGATTGCGCCGATGAGATAACTGGAATCAATATCGCGGTGAGGAACGCAGTTACAAATGCAGATTTCATCTGAGGTCCTTCGGTGTGTGCATTAAAAAAATACAACGCCCGCCGCACATGCGTACAGACGGGCGTTGAGATATGTATAGGAATTATCGTAGTACGGTTATCCTGCCAATGGCAGACGAAGTTGCCGTCCGGACATTGTAGAAATATGCGCCCGGTGCTACTTCACCCGGATTCCATGTGAAGACGTGCTCGCCACTGCGGAGCGAGCCTTCATGCAAGGTTTGAATATGCTTGCCCGCGCTATTCACCACGGTTACGACAACATCCGACGATTTGGAAAGCGTCACCGGCAGGTGGATTGCACTGCTAGCTTGAACGGGATTCGGATACGCATCGCCGAGTGTAATCGCAGCAGGGATAGCCGCACCGGGCCGTTCGACGGGCAGCGGATTGAACCGCAGCCGCTGCACAGTACCGTCCTTGGAAATCACCCACCCGTTTGCCTCGTCTGCGAATTCCGCATCGGCGACTGCATTCGTTGGGACGAGCATCGTCGGTGTCCAATCGGAGCCCTGGTCTCTGCTTACCCATGCAATGCTGTCGTTCACGATCCAGAGCATCGTCCCTGTTGGATCGAGATTGATGGATACGTTGCGCTGCCATGTCATCGGTAAGCGGCGCTCGCTCCAAACGATGCCGCTCGTCGTCCGAAATATCTCACCGGTGTAGTCGTCAACGAAGTATCCCAGGTCGGTGTCGAACATGACGAGCTCATTCACGGATTGCGACTTCACATCCCGTTCAGCCCATGTTCGTCCGCCGTCGCTCGTGCGCATGATGCGGCAGAAATCATCGTCACCGTGCCAGATTGCGTAGTAGCCGTGGATCCGGTCGAGGAACGTGAGCGTGTTGGGCTCGGGTCTGAATGCTGCATGACGGGGCATTACCAGCTCCCAATCTTCGCCGCCGTTGGTTGTCAGCATCACATCCGCAGAATCCTGCGCTCCGGTGCTGATGTAGATTCCTTCCTGGGAATTCCAGAAATAGATGTTCTCAATTCGGCGGCCCTGCCGGTACAGCAGCCGTTGCCACGATTTCCCGCCGTCGTCTGTACGCATGAGATCGCCCGCACGGGTTCCGGCAAATGCCGTCGTCGGATCGAGCGCAAAGAAACCGCTTGTGTTCACCCGGTAATCGTCGATGATCTTGAAGTGTTCCCAAGTGTACCCTCCATCGCTGGATCGGGATACGCCTGCTGAGTCTCTGGCCACCCAAAGAGTGTTGTTCCCTGCATAATGCAGGTTGCGTACCTCCGTCGGCATCTTCTCGGTTGAGATCACGTCCCAATCCGCCGTGACGACGTCGTTGGTCCAAATCGTGAAGGTCTGCGTTGCTGAGCCGTGGATGTTCTCTGCTTGTATGGTGAAACGCGCCATCAAATCGCTGCCGCGCCACTCAATGGCTCCGAATCTTGGATCGAAATTCGCTTTGGATGGTGCTTCCAGCAGGGTATACGTCGCTGGCGGGTAGGCTTCCACAACCGGGGTGTAGCGGAATACCTGTGAAAACTCCAACGTCGTTGTGTCCGGTCTTGAAGCGAATACGGGCGGAGCATCGTTCGGCTCCTCCAGCCTGAGATCGTACATACCCCGTCCGTGTGTGTACGCCCGGAGGGTGCCGTTCGGGCCGCGCTCGAACATCAGCACAGGCACCGAAGGGATACCATCGCGCATCAACGTCCATGTCGCGCCGTCATCCTCGGAGGCGAATATGCCAATCGCCGTGCCGAGGAAGAGCGTTCCATCGTGCAGCCATACATCGTTGGCCGGCACATCCGGCAGATTGCCGGTACGGCTTTGCCAGGTACTCCCCGTATCGGCAGAAAACATGAGCTTTTCCACGCCGAAGGTACTGAAGGTCGCATAAATCTCACCCGGCGCAAAGCTTCGGACGCCAGAGCAGTATCCATCGAGAAGCGTATCGGTTGTTACCGACCAATCTTCTCCGCCATTGGTTGTTACAGCGACGCGTCCTTCCAGCCGGGCTCCGGCCATAACCACATTGTTATCGTATGGCGCAATGGATATCGCCGAGATGGTGTTCACGAAGCCGTTCACGGAAGGGAACAGACTCCGCGACTGCCGGTCCCAGTTCCTGCCGGCGTTCGTGGTTTTATACATGCTGCCGGAGCAATAGTAGATCACATCCTGATCGACAGGATCGACTGCGAAGGGAGTATAGAAAAGCGACTGGTCGTTCGGCATATCGCCGTTAACCCGGTACCATGTTTTGCCGTGATCGTCGGACCGGAACAACCTGCCCCACTGCTGCGTGGCCCACATTCTGTTGGGCCGGGTCTGGTCGATATGCCCATCACCGCCGTCGGCGTAGAGCAGTTGCGTGAATTCGGGAGTGAGTTCGGAGAAGAGCGTGCCGTTATCCTGCGTTCCGCCGTAGAGGATATCCTCGTTCGAAGGATGCATCCCGCCGCCGATGAACTGCGTGATGCTCATCCCTCTGTCGATCTTTGCAACATCGGCATTGTTCGTTACAAGGTAGAGTCCGCCGTCGTTCCCAACGAGCACACGGTTAGGATCGTTGGGATCGAACGTAATAGCATGCTGATCGACATGCAGCAGCCCGCCCGCACCCTGATCGCGAAGCCTTGTCCATGAATCGCCCCCGTCGGTACTCACAAGCAGTTTCACACCACCGGCGTAGACGATATCGGGATTCGTTGGATGGACGCCCAGCACGTTGTCGTACCAGCCTTGCGAAACCATATAGTCGAATGGCACCTCAAGCTTACGCCAACTGTCTCCTCCGTCTTCGGATTTGTAGAGTCCGATAAGATACGTTCTTCCGTTCCCAGTGAGTTCGGACACGGCTGCATACAGTACATTAGGCTGATCTTCGCAGAGACGGATCGCCGTTCTTCCCATTTCAAGAGTATCGATGCCGAGGTCGAGTTGAAACCACGTATCGCCACCATCAGTAGTCTTGTACATGCCGAATCGCTCCATCGGGAAGAACCCGCCGGTGACAGGCGTCAGGACTGTGTAAAGCTCCAGGGGGTTTTTCGGATTGATTTCCACATCGGTCACCCTCCCGCTGAGGATATTCTCCCAAGTAGCGCCAGCATCGCCGGTGCGCCAGATGCCCAATTCTTCTATCTCGAGAGAGCCGTCGCCGACAGCAGCGTAGAGAGTGTTCGGATTTACCGGATTGATCGCCATGTCGCCGACCCGTGCGAATTCAGGGAAGCTACCCACACCTGATTTGGCCCATGTGGTACCGCCATCTTCGCTCTTGTACACGCCGGAGCCGTTGAAGGTATTCAAACCGAATGCCACCTCGCCCGTACCGGCATAGATGATGTTCGTATCGATGGGATTCATCGCGATTGCACCCATGGCCTGCGTGGGAAACTCATCCGAAACAGAATGCCAGCTCGCACCAGCATCGAAGCTCCGCCAGATTCCGCCTGCAGCAGCGCCGATAAGTATGGTATTTGAATTCAGTGGGTTCACCGTTACCGCAGTAATCCTACCGCCGATATTGAAGGGGCCGCGGTTCACCCAGGTGTAATCGTCGATTGCTGCGCGTTTATGGAGCGAGATTTCATGCAGTTGCTCTACGGCTTCTTCGTATGCGCGGGTATACGCCCCCGGGTGGATAGCGCCCTCTGTCGGCTGGACTCGGTCCATGAAGTACTGGTATCTGCCTCGCGGATTCTCCGGTAGGGCATCGGAAGCATCCTGCTGCGCCACCGCTGTTGAGACCGCCGCTAATAGCATAACAGCAAGAACACTGACAATGGGGTACATTCTTTTCATGGCTCTACTCACTTCGTTATGACGATGCGTCCGGTAGCAGATGCGTTCCCGGTTGTGATCGTATAGAAATATGTTCCGGGCGCAAGGTCCTCAGTTGCCCAATCGAACGCATGCTGGCCGGCCGACTTTCTGCTGGAGCCCAATGCATGCAGTTTCTTTCCGGATGTGTTGTATATCGCAGCTTCGACGTTCGATGCCGAGGAGAGTCTGAACGGTATTCGTACAGTCTCTCCCGCTGCCGGATTCGGATATGCGGGCAGAAGCTCAAGATTTCCAGCGATTGCGCTCGTCACACGCTCCACCGAAACAACAGGGTTCCGTATAAGCGACTGCACTACGCCGGTCTTACTGATTGCCCAACCGCGTATGGAGTCAGGGAACACGGCGTCCTGGATGGGGCCGGTGTTTACCAACGTCGTAGCCGTCCAATCGTCGCCTTCGTTGCGGCTGACCCAAGCTGTGCTATCGTTTACGATCCAAAGCATCTTCGCTTGGATATCTGCGTCGACTGAAGCGTTGCGCTTCTCCACCATAGGCGCATTGATGCTGGACCACACAACTCCCTGTACGGTCCGGAATACCTCGCCAGTAAATTCATCGACGAAGAAGCCACGGTCTTCATTCAGCATTGCGAGTTCAGATGCAAAACGTCCACGCACATCGCGGTCACTCCATGTAACGCCGCCGTCGTTCGTACGCAGGACCTTCATAAAATCATCTCGAAGTTTGGACGCATACCAGCCCCTGTCGCGATCTATAAACCGCAGCGTATTATAGAGTGGAATGGGAGAATGCTCCCTTTCGACTTGCTTCACCCATGTGTCGCCGCCGTCGGAGGTCAACCAAACGTCCGCAGAATCCTGAGCACCCTGGCTCACGACGATGCCTTCCAGATCATTCCAGAAGTGGATGTTCCCGAAGCGCGAGTCGACTCCATAAAGCAAATGCTCCCAGCTCGAGCCTCCATCGGTTGTCCTGAGCAAAAATCCTTCTCCGGTGTTGACAAGGCTCTGCGATCCTCCGGTTCCAACAATAGCGCGGTTCTCATCGAAGGCGTACAGACCAACAACGCCGATATCACGTTCCATGACACGGTGATGTTCCCAACTGCGGCCTCCATCCGTCGATCGTGAGACCATGCCAGAATCGCGTGCGACCCACAACGTGCTCTCGCCTGCATGACGCATCATATTCACTGCAGTGCTCATCCGCTCCGGCGATACGACCTGCCATTCGTTCGTAGGGGCATCGTTCGTAACGAGCCGAAATACCTGGCGTGCCGTGCCTTCTGAGTTCGTTGCTTCGACTGTGAAGTCCGCGACAAGATCGCTTCCGCTCCAGCGCACGGTTCCAAGCACAGGGTCAATGGTAGCCACCGAGGGTGCGTCCACCAAAGTGAATGTTGGCGCTGGGTGTGCATCGACAACAGGTGCGTATGTGAACACCTCGCCAAATTCCAGGATGGTAGTATCTGGTTGCGAGAGAAACTGCGGAGCGCGGGCCGTCGGCTGATCCCATTGCAAGTCGTACATACCCCTCCCGTGGGTATACGCACGGAGAACACCGGTGCGCTCGTTGAAATACAACCGTTCGATCGGTACAGTCGGCATACCGTTTTCCATCAGCAGCCATGAAGTTCCGTCATCCTCAGAGACGAACACCCCGAGATCGGTACCGATAACGATGATGCCATCGCGAACGAAGATATCTGTGACAGGGATATCCGGGAGGTTGCCGTTAATATTCTGCCATGAGATACCCAGGTCGGTCGAATGCCACACTTTGTCGACACCGAACGTACTGATCGTCGCATACAGTTCATCCTGCTCAAACGAGCGGACACTCGTCACGTATCCTTCTGGGATAGCATCGTGGCGCAGAAGCCAATCAGCTCCACCGTTAGTGCTGATGGCGATACCACCGCCCGCTGTCGCACCTGCCAGCACGATATCCGGATCGTATGCCGCAAGTGTAAGCGTGGATATGAAGTAGAAGCTGCCGGTAGGCGTTGGGAACAGGCCGCTTTGAAGACGGTCCCAGTTACGCCCGCTGTTTTCGGTTTTCCAAACGCGGTAGCTTGCCCAGTATAGCGTGTTGGGATTTGTCTTATCCATCACGTAGGGTGTATAGAACAGTGACTGATCGGGATCTAAGTCGCCAATCACACGGTACCATGTTACGCCGTGATCTTCAGAGAGGAACATCTTCCCACTCTCCTGTGTCGTCCACATGATGTTCGGCCGTTCCGGGTGAACCCATCCGTAGCCGCCGTCGCCGTAAAGCGTGAGTTCAAAGGCATTGCCTTGCGGCGACCGCATCGTACCGTTGTCCTGCGTTCCGCCGAATAGGAACCTGTCATCTGCAGGATGCATATCCCCGCCTATAAACTGCGTGATCGACATACCGATATCCATCTTATCGAGCGTTTGACCGTCATCGGTGAGGCGGAATAATCCTCCGTCGTTGCCGACCCAGACTTCATCAGGATTCCGCGGATTGAATGCGATCGCATGCTGATCAACATGAAGCAGTCCGCCGCCGAGTTGATCCTTTATACGCTCCCAATTCTCGCCTCCATCCGAAGAGCGGATCATCTTCACGCCTCCCGCATAGACGATATCAGGATTGGCGGGATGGACGCCCATTACATTGTCGAACCACCCCTGCGATATCATGTAGTCGAACGGCACTTCCTTCTTCGCCCAGCTTGCACCGCCATCGGTTGTTTTGTAAATGCCGAGCAAGGGCGTTCTGCCATCGCCGGTGACCTCCGATACGCTCGCGTACACAACGTCCGGTTGTGCGGCACACAGGGCCAGTCCGGTGCGTCCCATAGTCGAATCCACGATACCAAGATCAAGCTTGTTCCAAGTCTCTCCGCCGTCGATGGATTTATACATACCATATTGTCCGAGGATCGTTCCGCCAAATATCTTGCTCGAAACAGTGTACAGTATGTCCGGATTCTGCGGGTTGAGAATAACGTCCGTGGTACGTCCGTCGAATACCTTCTCCCATGAACCGCCTGCGTCGGTAGTGCGGTAGATGCCGAAGTCTTCCTGATCACGAGCGCCACCGGGGATCGCAGCATAGACAATATCAGGGTTGACCGGATTGATCGCCATCATTCCGACACGTGAATACTCGGGGATTCCGTTCCCGCTCACCTCGGTCCATGTCGTTCCGCCGTCTGTACTCTTGAAGATACCTGCGCCGTCAAACGAACGCCCGCCAAAGCTTGCTTCGCCTGTTCCGGCATAGATGATGCTCGTATCGACAGGATTGATGACAAGATTTCCCATGGATTGTGTTGGAAGATTATCCGAAACAGGATGCCATGATTGTGCAGCGTCGTAGCTGCGCCAAATTCCACCGCCCGCTGCTCCTACGAATATTGTCGAGGGATTCATCGGGTTGACAGCGACCGTCTTCAACCTGCCGCCTATGTTGAACGGGCCGACATTGACCCATTCCCGGGTTTCGAACGCTGTGCCTTTGGCGAGCCTGGGTGCGTCAAGTGCCTGCTGGGCCTTGCGCCACGCTTGCAGCTTGGCACCCTGAGGGATGCTTCCATCGATCGGCATATAGCGGTTCTGGAAGAACAACTGCCGTGCCTGGGCTTTTCGCATCTTGTCGACGCCGATGCGTTCGTGTTCTTCGGGAGTAAGCGCCTGGCTATAAAGGGGTGCAGATAAGGATGTAAGAAACACCAAAGAGAGTAGGGTCGTCAACCAGCGTGTCATGGCTGTCCTCGCTGTACTATATCGGAAATATTGTTGTTTGCTTGCTGAAGAGCACATTACTTCATCGTGAAAGCTACGAGAGTATCCGCGAAATGTCAATAATAGCGGTACGTTTCGAAGATTCTTCCGGTAAAGCCCGAATCTATCTTGTTGATTGCAATGAATTTGGCATATTTCAATAAGTGACAATTACAATGCGAAAATAATTACGGAGGCATATTCCAACGGTGGAAACGCAACTAATCGAGAAACTGGACCCAATCGCTATCGCCGGTATTCGGGTCCGAACCAACAACAAAGAAGAGATGACGCATCGCGCCAAGATCCCCGGCTTCTGGCAGCGATTCATGAACGAACAGATTCCCTCCAAGCTGCCGAATGCAGTTGGGAGCGAGGTCTACGCACTGTATTATAATTATGAGAGCGACTCCGATGGAGATTACACGCTCCTACTAGGCGTCCGTGTGGAATCGCTCGATATCGTCCCCGAAGGTATGACCGGGATTCTTATTCCGGGCGGAAAATACCTGAAGTGTACATCCGAGAAAGGATCGATCCCGCAAATAGTCTACAAGGTTTGGGATGAGGTGTGGGACCGCGAGGGTACATTCACCGAGGGGAAGCGCGCATTTTCCTATGATTTTGAGCTCTATGACGAACGCGCCGCATCAGAAGACGGCGCCCAGATCGACATTTATCTTTCTTTGAAGTAATCCCTGTCTCTGTATCTACGCAAAAAACCCGGCCTGTGCCGGGTTTTTTGTGGGCCCTGCCGGACTTGAACCAGCGACCAACGGATTATGAGTCCGTCGCTCTAACCAACTGAGCTAAGGGCCCGGCCTTCATACGCGATGTTAACCGCTCTCGCGAACGTGAAAAGATACCATCAGGGCGCTGGAAAAGCAACAAGGAATCGCCTATCTTTCGTGATTGCCCTATCCTACACAACCAATATTCGCACTGCATGATTACCGATCGCCGTCAAGCTTTCAATACCGGCTTCAGCGAAGCACAATACCAATCGTATATCGCACAGCTGGAACGGGTCTGTGGTACAGAGATTGCATTCCGTATATGTGAAACACCGCTGTTCATACCTGCGGAATTCGAGCAGAAGCTCTACAGCACCGCACAAGACATCGTCGCGCAATGCATGTCGGATAGAGTCCTTGCACATTCGGATGGAGCCTTCCCCGAAGGACGTATATTCCCAAACGAAACAGCGAAGCCAGAATTTCTAGCTGTCGATTTCGCTGTTGTGAATGAGCAGGATGGCTCGCCCGGGTTGCGGCTGATTGAGCTGCAGGGCTTCCCGACCTTATTCGGCTGGCAGGAACGATTCGGCGCCACGGCCTTAGAGCACTACCAACTTGATGGGCTTCGACATCTTCCCGCGGAGATGACATCGGAATCATATCGAATGCATCTTGCATCGGCAATACTGGGAGACCACCCGCCAGAGGAAACTGTTCTGCTTGAAGTCGATCCCTGGTCGCAGAAAACGCTTCCGGATTTTCTCATCACGCGCGACATGCTCGGCATCCCGATTGTCGATGTTACGACCGTGGAGAAATCCGGCAGGGAGCTATACTATCGTAGTGAAGATGGTAGGCGCCACTGTATCAGACGCATATACAACCGGGCAATTCTCGACGAGATACAATCCAGAGACATTGCCGTTCCATTTTCGTTTGAGGACGAATTAGATGTTGAGTGGGCACCGCATCCGAACTGGTTCTTCCGGCTCAGTAAGCATTCCATCCCGTACCTCGATCATCCTGCCGTACCCGAAAGCCTCTTCTTGGATCAGCTAGACGAACTCCCTCATCAGCTAGAACGATGGGTGCTGAAACCACTGCATTCCTTCGCAGGAAGCGGTGTGATAGTCGGTCCGCGGAGAGAGGATATCGAACGGATCCCGAATGAACGGCGGAAGGATTTCATTCTGCAGGAGCGTATTGAGTATGCGCCCATCCTCGATACGCCCGAGGGAGGAACGATGGTAGAGCTTCGGGCGATGCTGCTTTGGACTGAGGAAGAACCCCGTCCGGTCAATATCCTAGTTCGGACCGGCAGGGGAAAAATGATGGGTGTCGACTACAATAAAAACTTGACGTGGGTCGGAACGACCTGCTGCCTTATCGAAGAATAATCTTTTGTGTCAGCACTGCATGCTTGCCTGTTGATGAGCTTCCCGACAGACGCAGGAAGTAGAGTCCCGCAGGAAGTCCGTCGAATGCCTGAGCTGGGATGCTGAGCGTTTCTCCTGGATCGTTGCCATCGTAAGCGATTGAGCGAACGGCACCGATTGCATCGACGATTTCAATGCGGATATCCGAACCGGTAGGAACGGAGACCGGGACGGTAAGATTGATCCCCGGTGCTAGTGGGTTAGGTGCCGGGGAACCAAGGAGAAAGCCGTTCGGCGATGAAACAGCACCAACCGAAACCACATCTCCTCCCAGCCCCGAAAGGTCTACCTTAAATGGGGAATCCGGTGCATCGCTATGGACAAGCATTCTGCTGCTGTAGATCTTGTCCTCTGTTGGAGTGAAGGTCACCCGGTAGCCTTCGAATTTCGAAGGCGCGAGCCGGATCATATCTGTTATATCCGATGAAAAGACGCTGCCATCTGCACCTTCGAATTCCACATGTGTGACGGCGAGTTCCACGCTGCTTGTATTCGTAATTGTAAACGCCTTCGTCAGCGACTCGTTCTTCTCCACTCTGCCGAAGTCGATCCGGAATGGCGATACGCGCATGTCCGAATACTCCGCACTGGCGCGCACACGGATATTCCTGACGGTATCGGGGGAGTTATTCCAAACCTTTATGAGAAGGTCTTTCGAGCCTTCGAAGATCGGATGGAATTGGAGTCGGCTTGCATGGACTCGACCGACAATCTCTCAGCCTCGGGAAAGGTGCTGTCCTGGAAATTGCGAGTCGGCAGTGTATTCAGCCGATTGAAAGTCAGCAGGTTGCTCAGTGTTCCCAGCTCCCGGTACTTCGCG
>PABJ01000091.1 GCA_002699105.1 Ectothiorhodospiraceae bacterium
GGGCGCCCAGGAAAACGACGTGGTGTTCGTGCTCGGCAACCCTGGCAGCACCAGCCGTCTCAGCACGGTGGAACAGCTCAAGTACATGCGCGATGTATCCTACCCGTTCATCTCGCGCATCATCAACGACAGGCTCGACGTCCTTCACGAATATCAGGACCTCAAGCCCGAAAAGAAGACCCAGATCCGCACGACGATCCTGCAGATGGAAAACGCCCGCAAGGCGTATTGGGGCAGGCTCAACGGCCTCCGCGATGATATGCTCTTCCAGCGCCGCGTGGCGTTCGAAGGCGATTTCAAAGGCGCGGTGCAGAGCGACCCGGCGAAGGCTTCCAACTACGGCACGCTCTGGAATGCCATTGCGCAGGACCGCCAGCTCGCACGCAAGATCGCACCGGAAGTCTACGGACTCCGCGTCAGCGGGCTGGGCACAAGCAACTACCTGCAGAGCGCGTACAACGCCATGAAATACAGAGCCGAAGCCAGCAAGAGCGAAGCAGGTACCGACGAAGACGCCGAGACAAAAATCAACAAGATGGCGACCTTCATCGGCGCGGATATGGACATGGAACAACTGACCCTGACTCGGCAGCTTGAAATCATGCGCGACTACCTCGGCAACGATGATCCCGTCGTCATGGCGGCACTGAACGGCAAATCGCCGGAAGCTGCGGCCAAGGCAATGCTCGCCTCCACGGCAATGAAGGACAGCGCATCGTACTACGCCCTCGTCACAGGTACCGGCAGCGGCAGCGATCCGTTCTTCCAGGTCGCAGAGCTGCTCCAGCCGCGCCTCGATGCAGCGGTGAAAACCACGCAGGAGATCAGCGTGCGCGACAACACGAACCAGGCGCAGCTCGGACGCGCGTTCTTCGCCGTCTACGGCACGGATGTGCCGCCCGACGCCACGTTTACCCTGCGCATTGCCGACGGCGTTGTGAAGGGCTACGAATACAACGGCACTATCGCGCCGCCGTACACCACGTTCTACGGCATGTACGATCGGCATTATTCGCATAACGGCGCACCGGGCTGGGAACTCCCCGAACGCTGGAAGAATCCCCCGGACGGCTTCGATATGAGCACCCCGGTGGACTTCGTCTCCACGAACGATATCATCGGCGGGAACAGCGGAAGCCCCATCGTGAACAAAGACCTCGAGATTGTCGGGCTTGTCTTCGACGGCAACATTGAAAGCCTCCCCGGCGACTATATCTTCGCCGAGGACGCCGGCAACCGCACGATCTCCGTGCACAGTGCAGGCATCCTTGAGGCCGTTCGCTATATCTACGATTGCGAGCGCATCGCCCGCGAGCTCGAAGCCGGCGGCATCCCCGACGGTATGAGCATGGCCGAATAAAATCTACAGTGTGACCTTACGTCACAAGTGAAGAAAGGCGCCACTCCGGTGGCGTCTTTTTATTATATACTACGGTATTGTATTCAATGCTATATAGTGGGAGCGAAGCGCAGGAAACATTTTTTTCCGGCTTGCGTCAAAAATGTGAAACACGGCGAATGCGGGCTGCGTATTAGCATTCGTAATTTTCATCATACATCCCATTAACATTTCCGGAAGGAAACCTAGACATGGCAAGGGTAGATCTTTTTACCTTTATTCATAAAGCAATCCGTACCATGCTGTACGAAACAGGGAAACAACTGCAGACCGCAGACGTGACCGATGCCGCTGAACTCGACGCCGTTGCAGGCGCGATCCGCAGCACGCTTCGGCTGCTCGACGACCACGCAGAGCACGAGGACAGCGATATATTCCCGGACTTCAAGCGGTTCGATACCGCGACCATCGAAGAGCTGGAAGGCCAGCATGTGGCACTCCACGCAAAGGAGGACGCCGTTCTCGCCGCGCTGGATACAGTCTACAATACGCAGGGCGATGAGGCAAAACTGGCGGCAGGCGATGAGCTTCTCCGCGCATACAACGAGATGAGCGCGTACTGCCTCATGCACATGAGCCACGAAGAGCGCACCGCCCTCCCTATCTCCATCGAAAACCTGACCGACGAACAGCTCCACGGCATCCATGCGAAGATCGAATCGAAGATTCCGCCGGAAGTCATGGGCCAGTGGATGCGCTGGATCATTCCCTCGATGAACTTCCACGATATGCGCACGGTCCTGACGGCGATTATCTCGAATGCCCCGCCCGCCGTCGTCGATAATATCGGTATGATCGCGACCGAGACCCTCGGCAGCGAACGCTGGACCACCATCCGCCAGCGAATCGGCGTGTAAGCAGAAGCACTGTATACGAGAAAAGCCCGGCATCGACCGGGCTTTTTCATCTGCGTTGATAGCTTCTGGCAGAAAAGAGTACAGACTTAGCTTTGCCTCCCCGAATCTGCCTCGCCTAGAACACGATCAGATCGTAGAGGTACTGTATCAGAAAGGTTGTTGTAATGATAAATACGCCGAGAATCGTGTTCGAGGTTGCACTGCCGTACCGGTTCAGGAAATACCAGTACGCACGGTAGACAAATAGCGCGGTTGCACCGACGGGAAGCAAGAATGACAGTATATGAATGCCTGTCCAGTCAAGACCGGTATCGCGTATCAGAGAATTATACATGAAAAACATGATCATCGTTGCAAAGGATGCGACTCCGTAGGTTTCCTTTACAAACGACTTTTCATGAAGCGGGGTAATTGAGGTTGTAGCCATGGCAGCATCCAAGCGAATTCAAGGAAGAAATCAACACAAAAGTATACAATCCTGCCGCAAAAAACTAGCCCCTAATCGAAGATTCTACTACGCCCCAGCACCCTCTTTCATCTCCCCCTGCAGTGCATCGATATCGTCGATAATCTTTGCGAGCTTTCCGCCGAACTCCGTCATCGCATACTCAACGCGAGGCGGCACTTCCGGGTACGAATACTTTTCCAGAATTCCGTAGCGCTGAAGCTTGGTGAGGCGTTCGTTCATCACCTTCGTGCTCAGTCCTTCAACCGATCGCTCGATAGCCCCGGGGCGGTTCGTCCCCTGCCGGATTTTCGCCAGGATCTCGAGCGACCACTTGCATCCCAGGACGTCTTCAAGGATTCTGTTCACTTTTTTCTGCTGCATATAACCTCGAACTGGCGCTAATACTAACCGTTTTGTACGGTATACACCTGTAAGTACCTACTTTACAACGACTTACGGACAGCCTATCTTGTCCGCAACCAATATCGCATATCTGCAGAACAAGTACAAGGAGATAGTCTCATGCAGCAGACGGCAACATCCGGAGCGGTGACGCTTCAAGAATTTGAACTCATGAAACAGGCGGCGCTCTTCACCGCGGAGGACGATAGGCACCTGCAGCGCTCGTACGAAATCCTCAAGGACCAGACCGACGACGTGCTCGACGTATGGTACGGATTCGTAGGGTCGCACCGGCAGCTGGTATCTACATTCGCCCCGGACGGCGGCCAACCCGACGCAAACTACCTTGCGGCGGTGCGGGAACGATTCGCACAGTGGATCCTGGATACCGCCTCGGCGAACTACGATCAGGAATGGCTCGACTACCAGCACGAGATCGGCCTGCGGCACCACCGCACCAAAAAGAATGCAACCGACGGTGTGGATGCTACGGCAATCGTTCCGTTCCGCTATCTCTTCCCGCTGGTCTTTCCCGTTATCCATACGCTGCGGGAATTCCTGGCCAAGGGCGGCGACGACGAGGCGACTATCGTTGCAATGCAGCAGGCATGGCTGAAATCCGCGCTCCTCCAGCTCACTCTTTGGAGCAGACCCTACGTCAAAGACGGCGATTTCTGATTATACAACGCAGTAATACAACTCAGGGTCGCCATTTGGCGACCCTGAGGGTGTGATGTATCAGTCTAGTTATCTACCTGTAGCACGCCGTGGCCATTTCCTCCCCTTCCTTCCGGGGGATGTCCGGGTTGGCAATATCCACAGGGAGGACCTCCGTAATGAAGTTGGTGGTATCGGCAAGGACGAGCATATAGCGTCCTGTAGGGATGGATGCCTCCGGTGTGTAGGTGAAGAGGTGCGCATCTTCCGCAAAGTGCCCGGACCGCACCTCGTGGATGATCTCGCCCTTTCCGTCGATGATCAAAACGCGACCAGTGAAATCCTTCGCAGCGTCCACTACGATTGCCATTGACCTGCCCACCTGCACGGGATTGGGTTCGGTCTTCAGCTTGTATAGTCCTGAGTACAGATTATCGGCGGGCGGATCGGCCGCCGGGGCGCTGAACTCCGGCAATTCGGAATACTTCATGCCCCGCGTGTATGCATCCGCAAGGAAGAAGCGCTCGCTGTTCCCGTGAATCGCGTCCACCTCCGCGTGGAGAAATACCCGGCACTTAGCGGCATCGGGCGGAAGGAATTCGCCGAGGGCAATCGTCTTCTTCTCATGCATCCTGTGCCCTGCAAATCCGACGGTGTTCGGGAAGTACCTCCCGCGTACTTTTCTGAACATCACGGTGCTATCCAGCGTGGCAAGGCGTGCGCCCGTCTCGGCATTATATAACCGGAGCGTCCAGGCAACGGTATCGGGGAGTTCATAGTTCGCGGAGGGGTGTTCCAGGCGAAAATTCGCAGCCTTCCAGAACGAAAGCGATGCACCTGCATCGGCAATGAAGGGCGTCCACAGCGATCTCGCACTGACGTCTTCCCTGCTTCCGGTAAAGGCTTCCGCCTGGTGGACGTTCTGCGGGGCGATATATTGTATAGTCCCGTTCGCCTCAAGCGCAAACTCCCCGTACGTCATGACGGCATCGCCGGTGGGGTACGCCGCGCCGATCTCGCGGTATTCGTAGATCTGCCCCCCAGCCTGCCCCTTCTGGTACGGCGCGTATTTGGAGGGCGCTTCATGGCGGTACTCAAACGCCGGATGCAGCTCCGCATTCTTCCCCCACAGCCCGAAGACATCCGTCGCAAGCAGCACCGCTACGGTGAAGACGCCCAGTACGGCAATAGCCGCGGGTATGGAAATACGCCGTTTTGTGCCGGATTCCTCTGCAGGGAGGTTGCTCTCGTGTCCGTTCATGGCCTCTACTCCTCGTGTGTGTTCTGTATGATGGCCGCGGATCTTCGCATGAAAGCGGAAACTCTGATCGCACTAAATGTCTTAGACGGTCAATCTCCCCATTTCGTTCGATAATGTCAAGCGGGACGGATCACCTTGGGGAAGTGGCAAACGTCTAGACACCGCTAGTGTTCAACTTATCTTCGATCTGCTGCACCGTCGGTAAATCCGAAGTGAGTGTCTTTGGTAGACGACGGTTGAGCTTGTATTCAGCTACGCCGATGGGCTCCCGCATCCCTTGAAGAGCGTACTTCGCAACCACCTTGTTTTTCTCTTGGCAGAGAATAAGACCTATCGTTGGTTCCATATACTCTTCTCTCATCCTCTCGTTCACAAGGTTGCAATAGAAGTTCATTTTACCGGCGTACTCAGGGATGAACTCACCGATTTTCAGATCGATCACTATATAGCAACGGAGCTTCGTGTGGAAAAACAGCAAATCTAGATAATAGTCTTTGCCCTCAAGCTCGAGATGATACTGTCTCCCTGCGAAAGTGAATCCGATTCCAAGCTCAATAAGGAACCGTTCAAGTTGCTGGATGAGGGCCCTCTCGATGTCCCGTTCCTTCACAGCCTCCCCAAAGTCGGGAACCATGTCAAGACTGTATTCATCCCGAAAGACCTCCTTCGCCAAAGCCGCTTGCCCTTCTGGGAGCCGTTCATCGAAGTTCGTTAATGTCGCCCCGCTTCTCTCGTATGCGTCGCTCTCGATCATGCTTGAGAGAACGTTTCTGCTCCACCCATTGACCACGGTTTGCTCCATGTACCATCGTCGCACCTTCATATCTTTGACCTTGGATATCAGAAGCATATTGTGCCCCCATGGAACGTGTAACACAAGAGCGGCTTCCGAGGCTTGCTTCTGGTCTTTCATTGTCGATATTGTAGATTCGTTGCCCGAGGAACTCGCTCCAGAAGTCTTTTCCAATTTTCCCACAGCTTGTGGGGAAATTGCGTCCGCACTCCTTTTCGTCTCCATTTTTCCCACAGCTTGTGGGGAATCCTCGGGGAGATAGGCATGGTTTTTTCCAGATGAATGCGTCAGTAAGGCAGGATACTCACGGTAGAACTGAATCATCCGATTGAGATTACCAGCGGAGAATCCCTTCCGATCAGGGATCTCGCGTTTCAAATCGCCGGCCAACCTCTCGATTATCCTCGTTCCCCAGCCTTCATCCCTTTGTTTCAGATGAATAGTCCGGCCTATATGCCAATAGAGGAATATAAGTTCCCTATTTACTGCAAGAGCCGCCGAGGTGCTCGCCTCGGAAATCCGCTCCTTTACCGCCAACAATAATGCGTTGTACTCGATATTGTCCAACTGTTTTTCGCGCGTACTCGACATTTCCAAACCTCGGAGCTTCCATTCATATTCGATCAAAAGTACAGCATCTCTCATATCTGGATGCCGGTGTTCCTTCGCACGACGGCAAGAATGCCAACGGAAAACGATGCAGGAACCAATACAAGATAGCACTTCGCTCCACGGCGTTCCACTACCGCTCTACCATTGAACGCCGTCTGAAATTGAGCTATATTTCACAATTGTGAGATTTGAAATTCACTCTTTCTCGTTCAGAGGAGCATCTATGACAACATTGAGACACTTCAAAATTCAGGCACTGATTCTGCTATTGCCTGTCCTGTTTATCGCTTGCAGCAGCAGCCGCGACGCATCCCAGGTAGATTCCTACCAGGCACAGCGCCAGGCGCAGCTCGAGGACGTAAAAGCGGGCCGGTTCGACGGCGGAAAAATGTGGACCTTCGACTATCCGCCGAAGGAATACTTCAAAGAAGCATACGGCTTCGATCTTACCGACGAGTGGCTGAAGCACGTGCGCATGAGCTCGCTGCGCTTTGCCACCTACTGCTCGGCTTCATTCGTGAGCGCCGACGGTCTCGTCATGACGAACCACCATTGCGGCCGCGATGCCGTGACGGAGGTCAGCAAGGAAGGCGAAGACCTGCCGAACGTAGGCTATGCTGCCTACACGCTCGAACAGGAGCGCCAGGTGCCGGGGCTGTTCGTCGAGCAGCTCAACGAAATCCGCGACGTGACGCCCGAAATCCACGCTGCGATGGACATGGCCACCACCGATGAGCGCAAGATCGCCGTCCGCGACAGCCTTACCGCACTCATCGAAAAAACCGTCGGCGAAGAGACGGGCATGCGCTGCCAGGTCGTCAGCTTCTTCAACGGCGGCAAGTTTTCCGCTTACATTTATAAGCGGTTCGAAGATGTGCGCCTGGTGTTCTCGCCCGAGCTCGAACTCGGCTTCTTCGGCGGCGATCCGGATAACTTTACGTATCCGCGCTACACGCTGGACTGCAACTTCTTCCGCGTGTACGGCGAAGACGGCAAGCCGCTCAAAACCGACTACTACTTCCCGTTCAGCGATGAAGGTGCCCTGCCGGATATGCCGGTCTTTGTGACGGGTAACCCGGGCAGCACAAGCCGCCTCAGCACCGTCGCGCAGCTTGAGTATCAGCGCGATGTGTACTTCCCGTATATCACCCGCCTGCTCGATGACCGCGTGGAGGTGATGAACAAGTACGTGGAAATGCATCCGGAAGTAAAAGACGAGATGCAGAACGATATCTTCAGCATGATGAACAGCCAGAAGGCGCTCCGCGGGCAGTACGAAGGCCTGCTGAATGACGTCCTCATGGCTCGCCGCCGCGATTTCGACCGCCAGTTCCGCTCCAGCGTCAATGCCGACCCGGTGTTGAAGGCCAAGTACGGCAAGGTGTGGGATCAGATTGCGCAGGACCGCGCATTGCTCCGTTCGGTGATCAAGGAATACTACCTCCTCCGTCCGGGCGGGTTGGGAGTCAGCTCGGCGCTCTCCAAAGCTCATCAGCTCGTGGCGATGGCGCAGGAGTTCATGAAGCCCGAAGAGGAGATGAACGAAAACCTCCGCGGCAAGGATCCGGTCCAGACCATGAACATGGCAATCTCCGCCGGCGTGGATATGGACATGGACCTGATGACGCTTGAAAAGCAGCTTGCATTAAGCCGCGATATGCTCGGCGCGAGCGATCCGTTCGTGACGACCGGCCTGAAAAGCAGAACCCCTGCGCAGGCAGCCGACGCACTGCTCAAGAATTCTGTAGTGACGGATTCGGTGAAGCTCGATGCGCTGATCAGCAAGGGGCCGGAGGGCATTTTGAACTCCGACGATCCGCTGATTGAAATGGCGATCATCGCGCGTCCGCGCTTCGAGAATGCATCAGAAGTGCTGCAGAGCGTCCAGGCACGCGACGAAGTGAACCGCGCACTGCTGGGCCGGGCACAGTTCGAAGTCTACGGTACAGACATTCCGCCGGATGCAACGTTCACCCTCCGCCTCGCCGATGGCGTTGTGAAGGGATACGAGTACAACGGCACAATCGCACCGCCGATCACCACGTACTTTGGACTATACAACCGCCATTACTCGCACATCGGCCGCGACGAATGGGACCTTCCGGACGTCTGGAAGAATCCGCCGGAAGAGTTCGATCTCTCCACCCCGTTGAATTTCGTTTCCACAAACGATATCATCGGCGGCAACAGCGGCAGTCCGGTCATCAACAAGGAACGCGAGGTCGTCGGGCTTGTCTTCGACGGCAATATCGAGAGCCTCCCGGGCGAATTCATCTTCGCCGAGGACCTCGGCAACCGCACAGTGTCGGTGCATTCGGAAGCAATGGTCGAATCCATCAAATGGATCTACAAGATCGACCGCCTTGCCTACGAACTCGAAAACGGCAAGATGCCTGAATAACCCGCCGCACATCGCAATGAAAAACGCGCCCTCGGGCGCGTTTTTTTTATACTATTTGGGTAGTGGAATAGCGCGGATGGCGTACTTCCCATCGCTTGTAGGAAAAAACAGCAACACTCTCTGTGTGGTTTGGTTGTACGCTGGTAATTGTCGAAGTATCCAGCGGGACTCGTTTAGAGAAAGTCCCTGATTCTGATTGAATTGATTGGAGTAGCCTGTTAGCTGATAGTATTTATCCTGTTTGTAATCCACCAGCCAGAATTCCTCTCTGCCGGACCAGATCGTATTTACTATGATGAACGATGGAGATACCCAGAGTGCTCCCATATCTTTCGTAACGTATGAACCAAACCAGGATGTGAAGAAATTAATACTGCTGCCAGAATACTCTGTTTCATCTACAGGTGATAGCAAGTCATATTCGCCGGAAGTTTTGTCCCAGAGATACCACGTTTGCCACAGAGTGTACCTTCCCTGTTTTGCAATGCAATAAAGGTTGTTGTCGACATTCTTAGTGATGCTGCTGATCTCGGATATCTCCTCCGGAATTTCGAGTGGTGCAGGTATCATCCACCGCTCATTCAAGTCCAGGTCATAGACGTACCACTGATTAGCAAGGTTTTGATATATGGTTGTTTCATCCTGACGAAATGTATAGCCAGCCCGGAGTACCTCAGCACCTTGCAATGTTTCTGGATCTATCGTGAGTAATCCATTACCAGTGACTATAATACCCTGCTCATCCCAAGAGGTAGCAGCTGATACAAATCCCGGGTACACCTGGGTTGAGGATAGCTGAACTGCGCCCGATTGTAGGTCGAAAATTGAACGCGTATGAGTTTCAATGCAGATGCGGCCTCCATCGGGTGAAACTACCGGCACATTGATCCTATATTCATAGTGATCCAGCTCGGGAACGCTCACCAGGAGATCCGGCAGAACATCCCAATTACCCTTGTGCGCCAAGGGCCGTACGGTCGCTATAGTCGGTCCATCGACATTTGATGAAATATTATCCGCCTGAACTCTCGTTACGATCTTGAAAAAGGTCAGCTGTGAAGGGTCAGAGATTTCCAGTTGTAGTTCTTGACTATAGCCTCTCCCTCTTCCTTCACGATGGAATATTTCTTCCCACGGGCCATGTTGCGAAGATGACCCGTAGATCGTAAAACGATATCTGTATGAATCATTCGAAGGACCGTTATGGCTGAAAAGCGTTCCCTTCAACCGTATTTGGCTATCGGAAATCCACTCAGCTTCGAGATTATTTGCGACATCTATGTATAGAGAACGAGGATCCGCATGTCCACCATCACCGTCACATCCCGCTACAGCCCCAAGAAAAACAGCCAACAAGATAAATAATAGAACGTGTCGGTTAGCTTCCATCCCCTACCTCGGCGGATCGATTAACAACAAATCGTAGCGGAAAGAATCGTGGATGCAGAGGAGCATGATCTTATCGCGCACGGGATCGTAGGTGAAGCTCGGCGCGTCTGCATACGAGGACTCATGCTCTCCGTGCTGCCCCGGCACAACGCCGCGCTCGTATCCGGTAATCTGCGTCAGTTCGTCGCGGCTGAGCGAATACGCCCAGAGCTCCTTCGCTCCCGAGAACCACGCGTAGAACACCACGACGTCATCCGATACCCACCGCGGATGGAATAACCGTTCCCCTCGGTACGGCTCGATCTCCAGCTTCGGATCGCCGAGAGAATAGAACGGGGATATATAATCCGTGATATGATATTCCCCATTGTGCAGCGCCCAGCTTACATTCAGATCGGACGCATCCTCCATCAATAAGCCGATATACCTATCGCCGTCCGGCTGCTTCGCGAGAGTCTCCAGCGAGCGCACATCGAAACCTTTATGCATCGGACCGTTATGGAATTCATTGCTTATCGGATCATACTCGAGCCAATAATTGTAATTCCTGTGACTCAAGTAAATCCGCAACTCATCGCCGTGAAAGCCGACATCGCACTCCTCTTTACGTGTCTGGTATAGAGTACCAGCATTGTATATCGAAAAGTACCGGCGCCCATAGTAGTAAGAATACGACTCCACGCGCTTGGTGTTGACCTCGAACAGCTTCTCGCCGTACCAGCGCAGATCCCCTGTGAGAAGCCGGCTGTTCGTGCTTAGGGAGATATCCTGCCCCGTGGAAACACTGAAGGCGACAGTGTTTCCATGCGATACGATGATGCGTTCGCTTTCAGGATCGAGCACCGTGGAACCGGGAGCCGCAGGGCTGGGCGGCGGCGATTTCCTGGCAAGTATGCGGTAGTGTTCCCACGAGCCCGGCACGGCAGCCGGGTGCTTTGTAGCTATGAGACGTGAACGCTCTGCCTCGAAGAAATTCTCCTCGGTGACGAAAA
>PABJ01000092.1 GCA_002699105.1 Ectothiorhodospiraceae bacterium
GCCGCCTGGCTCTGCGTTGGAACCGCTGCTGCCCAGGAATATCAGCTTGCAGACGCAAAGCAGCTCGCCGCCCTCACAAAGGCGCTGCAGGCATACTACGAGTCCTCATCAGCAGGGTACATGGATTTCTACGAGGATCAGCCTGTGCTGAAAATCCGTGCGGCGGCTGAAAAAGCTGCGATATTTACCCACGGCGAAAAGCAATATGCCACCATCAAAGCGCAGGACTTCATCCTCTACAACGGCGAACGCCTTACCCCTGAGCAGTGGCAAACCTGGCTGAAACCGATTCTCGAAGAAGACGACCCCGAAAGCCCCGAACGCCTCCAGGTCGATCCGAATGCCCAGCGTGCGGCGCGCGTGCGTATCAACTACTACTACGCAGAAGTCGTGTTCGGGAATTGGGTCGCCTACAACGATGTTGCCCTCCTCGGGAACGACATTGATCTGCGCAGCCGCGCCGAGGGCATGGCCGCCTTCCTTGAATGATACCCGTTCCCTGCATTGCGCCCATCCGCGCGGTGTTCTATTTTCCCCATGTGAAGTTCTTAGCTACATACCTGCTGCTGAGCCTCCTTTGCGGATCGCTTGCAGCCCAGCCGCTTGTGTATGACTTTTCCGGCAACGATGCGATTGGTTCGGGAAGTCTGCGCGGTACTCTTGAAGACGCCGGGATCAGTCAGTATTCTGCGGGCGTGAGGAATCGCATCGTCGGCGCATTGCTGAGCCGCTACAGCGAGGAAGGGTATTACGCAGCAGAGATCACTACCGTTGAATGCGATAGCGTTCCGGTCGATGATGAAATCCGGTGCATCGTCGAGATCAACGAAGGGCCGCTGTTTCAGATCGCCGCCATTGAGCTTGCCCATAAGGACAGTGTCGATGAGGCGGCACTCAGGGAAGCGTTCGACTCCGAACCCGGCGATGTCTTTTCGCAAAGCGCAATCGAACAGGATATCGTTCGCCTGCTTGGCGTGTACGAGCGGGAGGGATACCCATTTGCATCCGCGAACGTAGATGATATACGAGTGGAAGATTCGGCGGGGCTGGCTTTGGTCACGGTTCGTATTGCCATCGAAGAAGGCGAGCCGTTCTATATCAACGAGATCAGTATCGAAGGGAACAAGCAGACGAACAAGGATGTCATCGTGCGCGAGACCCGCATCGAAAAAGGCGAACGGTTTAATGAAGAGAAGGTCGGAGAGGTGAAGCGGCGGGTAGAACGCCTGAACTTCTTCAACTCCGTCTCCGATCCGACGCTCTACATGCGCGAGGGGCGCGGAGGCTTACTGATCAGGGTGGAGGAAGGCAATACCAATCTCTTCGACGGGATTATCGGGTACCAGCCGGGCCGCACTGAGGACGAACCGGGCTTTGTCACCGGCCTCGTGAACGTGAGCTTCCGGAATTTGTTCGGGACAGGACGGTGGTTTAATGCCCGGTGGGAGCGCGCAACACAGGAAGTGACGGAACTGGAACTCGGATACCTCGAGCCCTGGCTGTTCTCCCTGCCTCTGAATCTGCAGGGCAACTATTATCAGCGCCAGCAGGACTCGCTCTACATCCGCAGGACGTTTACGGCCCGAGCTACCTACCTGGCGACAAGCACATTGAGCTTCAGCGCCAATGCATCAACGGCAGCGGTTATTCCTGCGTTAACCACCACGACCGTCAACACATTGAACAACAGCTCGACCCTGACCGGCGGGCTGGAATTGCGCCTCGATACCCGCGATAACATCTACAATCCACTTTCGGGGATTATCCTGCGGAACTACTTCTCCGGGGGGAACAAGTCGTTTACCAGGCAGGGGACAGGCGAGAAGGTCACTGACTTCATTCAGCGGATTGAGTTTGATGTGCACTGGTTCCACCAGCTATGGCCGCGCCACATCATCGCGATCTCGCTCCACGGCCGCGATCTGAACGGTAACGAACTCGATATCAGCGATTTGTACCGGGTCGGCGGTGCGAACACCTTGCGCGGCTACCGGGAAGAGCAATTCACCGGCACGACGATTGGCTGGACGAATCTAGAATACCGGTTCAGTCTTGGCCGGCGTTCGTTCGCATTCGCGTTCTTCGATCTCGGCTACATCTTCCAGGAAGAGGACGAGCGCTACCAGCGTCCGCGGTTCGATGAAAGCAAGACAGGGTACGGCATCGGGGGGAGGCTGGAAACAGGACTCGGCGTGATGGGCGTCAGCTATGCGCTTGGCGAAGGGGACAGCTTCGATACCGGAAAGATCCACTTTGCATTGGTGAACGAGTTCTGAGGATGCAGCGAGTCGCGGGATTCATATCGATTGTTCGGCCAATCAATGCAGCGATCACTGCTCTGAGCATCGCCGTGGCAGCTGCGATTGCATGGAATGCCGGTGCACTGCTGTTAGATGCTCTTCTCGCCTCCATAGCTGGATTCCTTATCGCGGGCTTCGGTAATGCAGTCAACGACGTGTTCGATCTTGAAATCGACAAGGTGAACAAGCCGGAGCGGCCTCTGCCTTCGGGTAAAATCTCATTTCGTTCCGCACAGATATTCGCCGCCATTCTCGCAGCTGCGGGGATCGGTCTCAGCCTTCTACTGCACGGCGTTGCTTCCCTCATCGCTGCTGCGACGGTGGCGCTTTTGTATTTCTACGCAGCATATTTCAAGAGGATGTTGCTCGTGGGGAACATCATCGTCTCGTTCCTGACGGGATTGGCTTTTGTCTATGGCGCTGTGGCAGTCAATAATATCGGCGCGGCTGCTATCCCGGCGGTATTTGCCTTCCTCTTCAATTTCGGACGCGAGATCCTCAAAGATGCTGAGGATGTTGAAGGCGACTCAGCTATGGGCGCGGATACGTTCGCAATTCGATACGGTATGCGGGCATCACTGCTTCTTGCAACCGCAGTGTATGCGGTCTTGGTGGCGGCCACGTTCGTCCCATACGTCGCGGGTGTTTACGGACAATGGTATCTTCTCCTTGTGATATTCACGGTGAACATCCCGATTTTCCTACTGATTATACCACTTTGGTGGTCCCCATCGGTGGAAAAAATTAGAAGAATATGTATCTTGTTGAAGTTCATAATGCTTTGTGGAATCGGTGCAATACTTGTCGGAGGGATATCGCCATAGGCAAAGAAAAGGAAATAACGGTCGAATCAATCGAAAGGCAGCAAAAACGGGAACGGATACTTGTTCGCTTGTTCATTGCATTGATCATCATTGCACTCTGCGTGTTCATAGGTTGGTTCATATCGTACACCTCGTACGATGGACTTTCACCCAAGACTTCAGGTTCGCTCATTCCGGTTACGCTCATTTCTCTTTATGGCTAGCTTCACGGCTTTCGAATCCAAGCTTCAAAGTCAAGGTATCTTTCGTATAGCAGGGGTAGACGAAGCGGGACGCGGTCCATTGGCCGGCCCGGTTGTCGCGGCTGCCGTACGATTCGAACCGGACGCCATCATAGAAGGCATCGCCGATTCCAAAGCACTGACACCCACCCGCCGCGAGGCTCTTGCTGCTGCCATCGAAGGCGCAAATGCAGATTTCGGAATCGGTGTCGCTTCCCCGCAGGAGATCGACGAAATCAATATTCTTCAAGCATCCATCCTCGCCATGCACCGCGCAATCGCCTCACTGCATAATCCACCAGAGTACCTGCTCGTGGACGGCAACAGGTTTCATCATCCTGCGCTGCCGTTCGAAACGATCGTCCGCGGCGACGCCCGTTGTTACAGCATCGCCGCCGCATCGATCCTTGCGAAAGTGCACAGGGATAGAATCATGCTGGAACTTGATGCGCAGTATCCCGAGTACGGATTCGCGCGCCATAAAGGCTATCCCACATCCGAGCATATCGAAGCTATTCGGGAGTTCGGGTACACGGACATTCATCGGAGATCGTTTGTGGTGAAGGCCCTCGTTCAGACGGAGGCGTTTGCGAAATGAGCGGACAGCACGAACTCGGGAAGCAGGGCGAGGACACAGCGGAAGAATTTCTTCGCAACAAGGGCTACGAGATTGTTCAGCGGCATTACAGGCACGGTCACGGCGAGATCGATATCGTCGCGAAGGACGGAGATATGCTTGTTTTCGTGGAGGTGAAGACACGTGCTTCCGACGCATACGGTTCGCCGATTGAGGCCATCACCGCAGGCAAGCAGCGCCAGCTCTACAACCTTGCCCAGGCCTATCTCTACGAACGCAAGCTCACCGATGTGCCCTGCCGGATCGATGTTATAGGAATTCAGTTTATGGGAGGGAGGCACGAAATTCAGCATATTGAGAATGCAATGACATTCATGCTGTGACGACATGACAGAGTTTCTCGCCGATAGCCACCCCTTCATAGTCCATTTCGCGATTGCACTCACAATGATGAGCGTGCTGTTCGATCTCGTTGGTGCGGTCGCAAAACCGGCGCATTTCGAGACCACGGGTCTTTCGCTTGCCATAGCCGCCGTTCCGTTCTTGCTCTGCGCCGTCCTTACCGGTAACGCCGCCGAGACCCTGGGCGCCTTTGCGTATTCTTCCGAAATGCTTGAGCAGCACACGCTGTTCGCGAACCTCACTGTGTGGTTCTTTTCGGCTATCGTGTTCGCCCGCGTCTATCTAACAGTGCGAAAGCAGTTCTCCGGCACGGTGAAGTACGCCTATCTCGCCGTGGCGATTGCGGCAGCCGTGTTTGCGTTCTATACGGGCATGCATGGCGGCCGGCTGTCCGATACGGGCAGAACTGCAACCCTCCGGACAGAATCCATCCGTAATTTCTCGTAACTTCTCTTCGGAAGCAGTGCACGCGGTTGGGTGGGGATAAATCTATACCTTGCGGTTGTACGAAACGCTTCCCAAATTACAGACTCTGTGTCATCTCGCATCCCAACGACGGAGCATCGCTTTATGCGCCTATATATATATGTTACGCTTCCTCTTCTTTTCATCGCCTCCATAACCGATTCCAATGCGCAAGGCTGGGAATGGCAGAACCCGCTCCCCCGCGGCTACCGCATTTATGATGTGGAGATGCTGGCCGATTGGTCAGCGATCGCCGTCTGCGAAGACGGCTTCATCATGCGCTCGGGTGATGGCGGGCAGTCGTGGCGGTTGATGCAGGTCGGGACGAGCGCGGTTTGGGACATAAGCGCCGTGGATGAACGGAACGTCTGGATCGTTCTTGAAGACGGCACGATCATGAAGAGCTCGGACTGGGGCAGTTCCTGGACGAAGCAGCGCGAGTCCACGGGTGCTGAAACCGGGACAACGAAGATCGAGATGCTCGACGGTATGCGCGGCATGGCGATGCTCGGGCGGAATATCTTCAGCCGAACCACGGATGGAGGCGAAACCTGGAACGACTTCCCGTCGCCGCTAAGCGGTTCCGAAGTTGGCATATCACTCTCCGCACAGTCGCCGACAGTATGGCGGGCGTTGGGGAACAGGTTCCTCTATGTAAGCCGCGACTTCGGCAATACGTGGATTCTTGATCAGCAGGTAGAGTTTGAAGGCTTGAATCACCTGGTCTGGGAGGACAGCCTCCGCGGGTGGAGCTGCAAGAGCGGCAGCCTGGATAGAACCACAGACGGCGGCGCCACTTGGGAAGAGCAGGACGTATTCGGGTTCGGCTATTTCATGGATGTGGAATCCGGCGCTCATCTGAACGATCATATCTACGCGCTATCGGATGGCTCGGTGCTTGTGAATGCCTCGTTCGATGACGGTGAAAACTGGAATGTCAGCCTGCTCGATAACGCATTCGAGAACGGCAGCGTCTACGGCATGTCGTTCGCGAACGACCGCGTCGGGCTTGTCGTCGGCGGGGGCGGACGGATTCTCCGCACAACCGACGGCGGTCAGTCGTGGAACATCACCCATGGGATCGGATACCTCGGTACTATCAGCGATGTGCATTTCACCACCCCCGACCTCGGCTTTGCACTCACCAATTCATCATCCATACTTTTGACAACCGACGGCGGGGAACGGTGGATCGAAACCATCCCGAACGACGACGTGACGCTACAATATGCGAGCATGTACTCGCAGTCCTCGGGCTACGCGTACGGCTATGATGAAGACTTCCTCTACCATGTGTACCGGACAGAAGATCTCGGCCAAACGTGGGAGTATGTGAATAGAGTGCCGCTACCGGAATTCCCGCCCCGGCGGTTTATTCCGCTCGCAATCACCGCGCCATCGAGAGATACGATGTATATATCCGGGACGAACGGACTCTTCTACCGGTCCTTCGACGGTGGGGAGTCGTTCGATTCTTTATATGTCGTTAACGATGTGGTGAATCAATACAACTCCGGATTCGAGCTGTATGCGTTCCCGCCATCGACGATAGTACATGTTTCGCCGAACGGCGTTGCAACATCCTTCAATGCCGGAGATAACTGGCAATACGAACGCACACAATCCGGTAGGTGGCTGAGCGAAGCGCAGTTCCTCACGCCGGATATCGGTTTTGGGATCGCCGGGGGATCGTTCACGAAGACAACGGACGGAGGCGATACCTGGGAAATGCAGTTCGACCGGGATAACGCGTTGATTCACTTTTTCAATGAAGAGGTCGGCGTGACGTACAATATGAGCTACAAAGGCGACCGCACAATGGCCTCGCTGCATTGGACGTTTAACGGGGGCGAAGACTGGGAGATCCGGGCCCTCAACGAGCCAATGGGGTGGCAGTCCTGGCACTGGTTCGATCCGAATACCGGCTGGGCCTACGGTTCCAGCGGACTTCTGCGCGCAACCAAAAACGGCGGCGTTGTAGGACTCGGAACGCAAACCATCATGCCCGGAGATATACGCCTATCGCAAAGTTATCCGAACCCGGTCTCGCTATCGGGCGGCGGCTCCACCTCGATTGTGTTTACACTGCCGGAGGCCGGCTATGTGAGCCTTTCGGTATTCGATCCGCTCGGGAGGAAGGTCGCAACGCTTAAAGAAGGACAGATGCAGGCAGGGAGCCACCAAGCAGCATTCAATGTGACCGGCCGCAACCTTGCGCCAGGCACCTATTACTATACACTCCGAACAAACGCCACGGCAAAGACCAAGAAACTGCTGCTGGTGGAATAGAGTGGCTTAATGGTGATTCCAATTGTACCCCCTGCTATGGTAGTCCCTGGGATACTAGTAGCCTCTATTTGTGTTGTTATAATGCTAGGATTATACGAATTGGATTATTAGAGGGAAGAACCAACATTGCTCGTTACGAGAGTTATTATGTGGAGAATAATATCTGAATGTATGATGATTAGGGCGATCACTTTTACCGTGATAATTGCGTTTGCTGTAGTATTCACCCAACCAGCGATAGCGCAGCTCAAAATTGAGCTGACTCCCAAAGCATCCACCCTCAAAAAATACGGCAATAATGAATTCACGGTGATTTACACGAATATTGGTTCAGATTCCTGTCTTTGTGAATGTTTGTGGGGTAGCAATGTCGGTCCAGGTATGGGTGCACATATTTACAAAACTGTGGGTGACACTCTGCAGGAGGTTGAGCAATCACCGTATCATCCGTTTTATTTTTGTAAACCCACGCTACTAGCACCTGGAGAACGTATCTCAAAGGAGGTGACATTAAACTATCATCAGGAAATGCTGATAGATAACACAATCATATTTGGACTACATCCAGGTGATTATATAGCGGAAGTCAAGGTTCGCTATTGCATTCTGAATGAGGTAAACGCATGCGATCATTATACTATGGAAAGTACTGGCCGCTGTGATTTCACGGTATCCAACGCCAGCCAATTGGAAGAATCCATAATGCAGACGATAGCTGGCTTCTCCGGTGTAGTACGAGTGCCTGATTCTATCCGTGATAGGTTGTTTACGGAAATGATTCCTTACCTATCGAGGCCTGATATCTCAGATCCAATAAAGTGCAGGATTGTATCGAAAGTAGGCCATTACTTTACGGGCGAAATGCCTGTAGATAAAGCCGTGATATTTATTCAAAGAGCATCATTGATAGAGAACAAATTGCATTTGCATAATGAGGTATGGAAACTATTGCGAACCCTGGACAATGGTGTAGAGATAATTGACCTATTCCTTGATGGTACTGTATCAATGCATGATTCATTTACCTCGTCTGAAAAGGCAGAGTTTATCAGTGTTCTAGGCAAGTTGAAATCGCATATTCAAGGGTTGCAATCGGACAGATAGACACTTTTCGCTGCTTCGATTAGGGTGCTCACCAGCGCCGGTTCGCTTCCAAAGGTATTGGCCATATTATTTTGTGAATGCCTGTATCCTTTTGCAGGAATGAAGTGTCTCTCTCGTAGATACCCTATCAGGCTTCAAGATAGCAATTGTGGAGGTGCCTATGAGAGAGCGCAGCGTTACTCTATTGGTCTGCGTGTTCTTTTCTATTCCCATTGCCGGTGCGCAGACACTGGAATGGATGAACCCCACCCCCCGCGGCACCACCGTCACCGATCTCATATTCTTTGACGCAGCTCATATGCTGCTCTCCTGCGCCGACGGCACCATGCTGGAATCCACGGATGCGGGCAGCCGTTGGCGAGAACGCACGTTCTCCGGCGACGATGCCATCCTCTCCATGTACAAGATGGAGACCGGCGTCCTCGTTGCTGCTACGCGGGCAGGCTACCTGCTGCGCTCCCTGGATGGCGGGAAATCCTGGACGGCCGTCCACGAACCCGAACCGGACGGCTCTCAATATGGCGAGGACAACCGCATCGTCATGTACGACGATGACAACGGGTTTGCCATCCTTGGAAGCAACATTCTCATTCTTACTCAGAATGGCGGCATCTCCTGGAACAGGCTGATTACTACCGCGATCAGCGAGTATTACCCAATCCTCGGCTTTGCTCCGCAGGATGCAAGACGCTGGTGGATGTTCCACAACGGCGTCGTTATGCGTACCACAAACACGGGCAGTTCGTGGCACGAAGTGCAGTCGCAAATGCAGTCCTCGCTTGTGTACTCGTTCAAGTTCCTCGACGGGTTTCATGGACTCTGCGGAGCGTACGATGGTATATACAGGAGCAGCGATGGGGGCGACTCCTGGCAGCGCGCCGAAAGTGAAGGAGACGAACCCATAGGCGGGTTCGCCTTCAAGCCCGGTCTCGATGGTGCGGTCTATGGAATCGGGTACGACCAATCTGTCGTTCAGCGGTCGATGAGCGGCGGAGCGCATTGGGAGAGGATCATGGAGCCGGATGCGTTCGATTCGCAGCCTGGAGCCTACAAGATCGTGATGTACGACCAGCAAACAGGCGCGGTGATCGGTCCCGGTGGGCGCGTGTATCGCACCGACAACGGCGGGAATACATGGGAACTGCTGCACGGGGCTGGGGTCGTCCGCGATATCATTCAACTTCAGCCGGGTTTGCCGCTCACTGCCTATACGCCCGACTTCTCGTTTACCTTCGATCCGGCGACAATGCAGATCACGCGAACCGAATTCCCTCTCGGCTTCTCTCCCGACCTGCTCTCGCTTCATAAGAGCCGGGCTGGGTACATGCTGAAACAGCATTCACCGTATACATACGGTGTGTATTACACATCCGACGGCGGGGCGACGCTGGAATACCGCTCTGAATTGCCCGTGTATTCCCATTCCAACATCCCCGCAATGCTGCACACGATGTCGGTCGAAAGCCTCGTTGTCGGATACAAGTACGGCACGGCGTACCGCAGTTCCGACGGCGGCAGATCCTTCGATTCCCTTGCCATCGATCCGTTTGCACAGTGGTGGATTGGGAGCGCACATGAAGCACAACGCTTCGACGACCAGACGCACGTCTTCACTTCGGATATGGGATTTAGTCTTACCGAAGACGGAGGAGAATCCTGGCACTTCATTCGGAAACCGCATGTGCAGACAGGGTACGAGGATGCATCCTTTATCGCGCCGGGCGAGGGCTACTGCCTTATAGAAGGGCGGCTCTATCGCGTCTGGAACTTCTTCCTCGAATGGGAGTGGACCCACCACAGTGGGTTATTCGAGAAGATTCACTTCTTCGATATGCAGCACGGAGCAGCAATCACCAGTGAGGGAGGTCTTGTTATGTCGCGCGATAGCGGGAGTACCTGGCGAGAGACAGGCATTACCGCTCCTGAGGATTGCGGGTGGCTATGGCCTTCACATAAGGAATGCTGGTTCTACGGCAAGGAAGGACGGCTTCAGCGTGCATCGGGATTCTTGCCGCTTTCCGCGCACGGTGCGCGAACCGTACGCGGGTTTACGCTGGAGACGCCCTACCCCAATCCCGCCCGGGCTCACAGCAAGGTGACATTCACTATCACTGCTGAACGGCCATCACCGCAGAATGTCAGGCTTGTCGTACAAGATGCGCTTGGCAGGGAAATCCAGCAGTTAACCGATGGGGAGATCCACGGGACGCAGCGCGTGCACTATACCCCCAAGAGCCCAGGGCTTTACCACATCCGGATGCACACCGCGTCTGGAATCCTTACTCAGAAGCTTGTCGTACGCTGAATCTCGTCAAAAACTGGACTGGATTCGTCCCAATGTAAGGCGTTGTCAGAAAACGAGTTACAGGCGTTTGGCCTCGATTCCGGACAGAGTCCCAATATTAAATTTCCGTAAAGTGTCACAGATAACCCTCTCCAGTTCTCTTACATAGTAGGGGCAAGAAACGAGCCCCTGAAATGGTCACGCATTTTTACGGGGCATGTTGGAGTTTTTGCGGTCACCGAGCGAGGCGCTATGAGCTTTACAGACAGGGAAAACCTGCTTTTCGAAGAATGGAAAACTGTTAGGGAGCTTCCATTCTTCGTGAAGGACGGTGTTCTAGACGAACCGACATGGAGCAGGCAGTCGTTGCGTGTGCTTGTGCTCCTGCCGTCCGTGGATCGGGAGGAGTGCCTGAGTCTGGGTTTTGAGTCTATCCTTCTTTTTTTTTCGATTTACTAGTCTACAGCGAATCAACACCTAACGCTATGCGACAGCGAAGCTGTTCGTTATGATGATAACGCACGCAACTATTAATTTGCCGCCTCGTAGATAAAAGAGCCGGGACTCCCTAACTCACTGCATTGGCGGAAGCCGGTGTTATAATATCAAACTCCGAGGTGCGAGAATGTCAGAATCCCCCAACCCTGAAGAAATTCAGCGGACCGAAAAGAAGAAAACTCCCATCGCCAGTATAGCTTTCTTGGGACTTATCATCATAATCGCGTGGTACTGGTTCATCTTCATGAATAATCCCAATAACGGGTCCGGCTCCGTCGATGCTGCGGAGCAAGTGGAATTGCTGGATGAGATTAGATTAGACGCGGATTGACGCGGGCTATTCTTCGGCGGCGCGCTTGAGGAGCTTCATCTCGTACACCACCTTGTTGATGAGGTACGTGTCGTTGGTGAACGCTGCGAGTTCCGGGTAGGCTATCCACGAGCCGTGTTCCCGGAATATGGCGTACATCTCGCGGGTTATTGGGGCAGGGGGAGCTGCACGCTCGGGAAGATCGGGGCGGGGTTTCATTTCCTCGGTCACCAGGAGTGCCGCGTAGTGGGATTCTTTGAATTCGAATATCCTCGAGTGTTCCAAGGTCGCGGTTGCCATGGGCTTGTGCTCTGCGTACCAGCGATCGAGTGCGGCGGAGAGGGAATCGGTGTGGTCGTCGTACACGGTAAGGACGTATCGTTTATTGGAACGGGTGTTGCCGCACTGCGCGGCGGCATGCTGCATACCAAACAGTGCGCACAGCACTGCAACTGCAATTATCGTATTCCAACGCATCATATCGGCTCCTGTGGTGATGAACTCACTTCATTCTACGCACAGGAGCAGGGAGAGGTTCCCCTTACCTAACAAGCCGCATGAGGAGATGTTCGCGGGCGCTTGCGGTTGTGAGGACGCATTGATATACGCCTGCGGGTAAACCCGTAGCATGAAACTCAGCAGTGTGTGCACCAGCCTCTGCACGTCCTTGGGCGAGCACTGCGATCCTCTTGCCCAGCATGTCGTATACCGCAAGCGTATGTTCAGTGCCTGTGTGTATCTCGTACGTGATGTTCGTCGCGGCTGAGAACGGGTTAGGGTAATTCTGGGATAAGCGGATACCTTGCGTCACTTGTGGCGGCGTGTTAACTGCAACCGGGACCTCGGCGTTAATGATGAAAAGCTCCGCGGTTTCTAAGTCGTTAGCATCCCCAGGATGATGAACCAACTCTAGATCGCCCATGATCGTATATATGATGCCGAGCCTATCGTGAACTGGATTGTATATCGGGTGAATCTTTGTGAACTTTTCATCAACTCTGTCGCTGTTGCTGACGTTCCGGACCTGCACTTCCCACGTCGGCCATTCTGCATCCCAACCGTGCAGGTGCGAATCCCTGTTTGCAATGCTTTTTCGGGCGAGAAAGACGTCATGAATGCTGTCCTTCACAACGCGCTCCCAATGTGGGTCCTCATACTCATAAGTGCGCGTATCAATCCATTTCGCGACGAGGTTCATTCCATCCGGCGTCTTCGACCACTCATGCTCATTGTGAATGAGGAACACGGGCTGCTCGGGTCCGGTCGCATTCGCTGCGTTTATATACCTGCGAAATCTGGGGGTATTGATGGCGGTGAGTGTGAAGAACTCGGGAGCAGCCGACGGGTTCGAAGGATCTATTGTTACCTCACCAAGCAGCGTGCTGTCTATCGCGGAGAAATCCCTTTCGCCTCCGTTAATAGTGAGGAGGAAATGCGGTTGGTTCAGCCCATCGACCGCTGTTGCGATAGAGCGGTATATCCATCCGTTCGATACATCGAGACCGCCGGTTGGAAGATTATGGAACTCGAACTGTGCGAGATCATACAGAGCCGGCTCGGACCAGCTTTCGCCCTCGTCTGTGGAGCGCGTCCAGCCGAAGAGGTTCTGCTGCCAGGCCGTTGTATCTTCGCCGGGTATTTGCGCAATGAATCCGAGGTAGATGACGCTGCCATCGGGAGAGACATCGAACGACATTGCATCCTCGTCGACTTTGTACAACGGTGGCAGGGACAGCGAATCCAATACAGGCGCACCGCTCTTCACATCCCATGAACTACCCTCATCCTGGCTCTTTAGGAGAAGCAGTTTACCGCTGAATTGGTGCGTAATCGGATCAAAGGTCCGCACCATCGAATACATCCTGCCGTTTCTGTCGCGGACAATGCGGGAAGGGATGTAGAATTCACGGTTAGAATCTGAGATTTTGTCCCCAACCAGAGGTCCTGCCAAATATCCCGCTGAACTAAAGAGCTCACGGTAATCCGTAAACTGCGTAAATCCATTATCCAGTTGCGAGGAGATAGCAGATACTTTTGTCGCACCGTTCCATGGGAAGGTCAACACACTGGGATGCCTTGCATACAGATATCCTTGACTATTTGGTAACTCCTTATTAATGACACTATCGGGCGATACGCCGGTCCAGGAGTATCCGCCGTCGAAGGAGCTGCTGAGTACGAGTTCACCCCGGCCGTCGTCTCGAAAGATATCATTCGGTCCTCCCCTGTAGATCACGGTGTACACATCATGCTCCCAGTCGTAGGCTATCTGATTTGTCCAACGGCTTATAACGGTATACGTGTTTATCATCGTCCCAATGAGAGTTGAGCTGGAAGCCTCGGACTTCTCGGCAGTTACGCTCTGGGATTGGGTAGAGTGGGCTAGAAAGAAAAGTAGAAGAGAGATCGAAATGAAGCGGGTTATCATGCCTCCATACCTCCGGAAAAGATCAATCAACAGTCTTCGAGCGCGGCAGGGGAAGCTCTATCCCTGTCATATATAACGATAAGGTAAGCAGTAGATAAGTTACATAGCGAATGCTAAGATGCAATCGCCGCAGGAACCTGGCCTGCAGCGAAGTCCCCGCATGCTGCCGGGCAAAGGTCACACCCGCGAAGGCGGGTGTCCCAGCCAAACCCTGATGCAAGGTACCTCCGGACTCTTCACAAATTGCCGTCATTCAATCCCCCCTACCTCACAAGCCGCATGAGGATAAGTTCGCGGGTGCTACTTGATGCGGTCCGATGTCACCGTGTTCTCGGAATCGTTTCCTTGCTCGAAATCCGTGACATTCTGGAGCGTCGTTGTTGCGATGTTCGTCAACGCCGTGTCCGTGAAAAATGCCTGATGCGCTGTAATAAGGACGTTCGGAAATGACATGAGCCGCATGATCATATCGTCTTCGATGACTTCTTCGGAGAGATTGCGGAAGAATAGATTCTCTTCCTGTTCGTAAACATCGATGCCGAGCGAGCCGATGTGGCGTTGCTTGAGCGCTTGAATAACAGATTTCGTGTGTACAAGACCACCCCTGCTGGTATTGATGAGCATCACGCCTTTTTTCATATGAGAGATCGCCTCGCCGTCTATCATGCGATGGTTTTCGGGAGTGAGCGGGCAGTGCAGCGAGATGATATCCGCTTGATTGTAGAGTTCCTCCAGGCCGATATAGTCCACCCCCAGCGCTTTCGCCTCTTCGGAAGGATACGGATCGTGGGCTATGACCCTACATCCAAATCCGAGCATAATCTTACAGAATGCAATCCCGATCTTTCCCGTACCTACGACCCCGACAGTCTTCTCCTTCATCGTGAAACCCGTGAGCTTGTTGAGCGAGAAATTCCCCTCACGGACGCGGTTGTACGCCTTGTGGGTCTTCCGGTTCAACGCGAGGATGAGGGCCGCGGTATGCTCGGCAACGGCTTCGGGTGAATATGCCGGCACGCGCATCACTTTCAGATCGAACGCTTCCGCAGCTTCGAGATCGACATGGTTAAATCCTGCCGAACGGAGCGTAAGCAGTTTCACTCCTGCATTGGCGAGCGATTCTAGCGCCGCACGGTTCGCGCGGTCGTTGATAAAGAGACACACCGCTTCGGAACCCTCTGCGAGTGCAGCAGTGTCCTCGGTCAACTGCGCGTCGTGGTACACGATCTCATGACCAAATTCCGCGTTTACCTTGTCGAAATACTCCCTGTCGTAGTCGTGGGTGCTAAATACTGTAAGCTTCATGATCGGATCCTGTGCACTGTGGAAATCGGTTCGGGTCGTACAGACCTTTCATAGAGTACAATACGGCAATGGGAAAGAGTTCCACATGTAATTGCCGTGATTTATCCGGCAGGTGCCGCCAGATCGAGGGAATATAAACAGGCGTCGGTGTGGATTACTCCCATCGTTCATCTTCGTAGATTGCATGCATCAAATAGTGGCGTGTTCCGCACTGCCGGGACGTCAGCGTTACACATACAAATATTCGGTGCAAACAGTGCACCATCGTGAGCAAATGCATGGAGGCCGAAGATGCGTCTCGTTAACAGAATTGGGTATTTCTCCACGCTCGGGCTTTTCCTCGTCGGGATTGCATACATTGTCGTCGTTACGATCGGCATATGTGAGGCAGGTTCCGAGGATCCGATCGTAGATCCGGTCCTTGCCGTGATGGAGGCACTCACACTATTGTCTGCGCCGATCATCGTTGCAGCTACCGCCGCAATCATGGAGACGGCGAGCCGGGAGAGAAAAGTGTTCGGGATCATCGCACTTGTCTTTGCCGGGATCATGGCGGGACTCACGAGCGCGGTCCACTTTGTGGCGCTGACCTCGGGGCGGCAAACAGACTTCGCCGTTTTGGAATGGCCTTCCACATTGTACGCCGTGGAACTTCTTGCGTGGGACTTCTTCCTGGGGCTCTCGCTCCTCTGCTCCGCATGCGTGTTCAACGGCACAGGAATCCGGGCTGCAGTGCGGTGGTCGCTCCTCGCAGCCGGCGGGCTCTCGCTCCTCGGCACTATCGGCCCCATTATGGGCGATATGGCGCTTCAGCGGATTGGTATTCTCGGCTATGGTGTCGGCCTTCCCATCGCTGCATTCCTGCTTTCGCGGTACTTCCGCGCAAACCAAGGGTTGGAACCGGCACGCTCCGGAGGATAATGCATCGACTGCTCAGCTTTGCACAGAGCCCCGCAGTGCAAGATGCAGACTCCGACTCGGCGGTCCCAGGGTGGTTCTGTGTTCATTGCTCATCATTCATCACTCATCATTCCGCCCCATTTCGTATCTTTCAAGCTTCATAGAACTGAAACCTTGAGATTCAATGCGTTACCCGTTTTCAGACATAGAACCCAAGTGGCAGCGCTACTGGGACGAACACAGCACCTTCAAAACCACCGAGGATCCGGCAAAGCCGAAGTACTACGTGCTGGATATGTTTCCGTATCCTTCGGGATCGGGACTGCACGTGGGGCATCCAGAGGGGTACACGGCGACCGATATCATAGCGCGGTACAAGCGCATGAAGGGCTTCAACGTGCTGCATCCCATCGGCTGGGACGCTTTCGGGCTGCCGGCAGAACAGTACGCCATCAAGACGGGCATCCATCCCGCGGTCACCACGAAGCAGAACATCGAGACATTCCGCCGCCAGCTGAAGATGCTGGGCTTCTCGTACGACTGGGACCGCGAGGTCAATACCACCGATCCCAAGTACGTGAAATGGACGCAGTGGATTTTCTCGCAGCTCTATAAGCAGGGGCTTGCCTACATCGACGAAGTGCCGGTGAACTGGTGCCCCGAGCTCGGCACTGTCCTCGCGAACGAGGAAGTCCCCGAGCAGCAGGAAAAGGGCTACACCGTTATTCGCAAGCCGATGCGCCAATGGATGCTGAAGATCACAGCATACGCTGAGCGGCTGCTGCAGGATCTCGACGAGCTGGACTGGCCGGAATCGCTGAAAGAAATGCAGCGCAACTGGATCGGGAAATCGGTCGGGGCAGAGGTGGATTTTGCAATAGACGGGGACGAGAAGATACGCGTTTTCACCACCCGCCCCGATACGCTTTGGGGTGCGACCTACATGGTGCTTGCCCCTGAGCATCCGCTTGTTGCGAAGATCACCGCAGACGGTCATCGCGAAGCCGTCGATAATTATATCGAGAAGGCATCCCGCAAATCCGACCTCGAGCGCACAGAGCTCGCGAAGGAGAAAACCGGCGTGTTCACAGGAGCGTATGCAGTCAACCCGGTAAACGATGAACGCATCCCCATCTGGATCGCCGACTACGTGCTTATCAACTACGGCACCGGGGCTATCATGGCTGTGCCCGCACACGATCAGCGGGACTGGGAATTCGCGAAGACCTTCGATATCCCCATGCGCGAGGTCGTCTCCGGCGGCAACATCGAGGAAAGCGCCTTTGTGGATGCAGAAAACGGCGTCGCCGTAAACTCGGATTTCATCAACGGGTTGAAGTACGAGGAGGCATTCGAGAAAGTCGTGCAATGGCTGGAAGAGAAGGGACTCGGCAAGCGCACGGTAAACTACAAGCTGCGCGACTGGCTGTTCTCCCGGCAGCGCTATTGGGGCGAGCCCTTCCCGGTTATCCACAAGGAAGACGGCACGCACAAGCTGCTTCCCGAGAGCGAGCTTCCCGTCACCTTGCCGGAGATGGAGAGCTATAAGCCGGCAGGCACAGGCGAGAGTCCGCTTGCAACCGTGCCCGAGTGGGTAAACACCACCGATCCGGCTGACGGTGCACCCGCGAAGCGTGAGACGAATACTATGCCGCAATGGGCGGGCTCGTGCTGGTACTATCTCCGCTACATGGATCCACATAACGACGACCGCTTCCTCGATCCCGAGCGCGAGAAGTATTGGGGCATGGTCGATCTGTACGTCGGCGGGACGGAGCATGCGGTGCTGCACCTGCTCTATGCGCGATTCTGGCACAAGGTGCTGTTTGATATCGGCGCTGTCTCGACGAAGGAGCCGTTTAAGAAGCTCGTGAACCAGGGCATGATCCTCGGCGAGGACGGGCGCAAGATGAGCAAATCGTTCGGCAATGTCATCAATCCCGACGACGTCGTGCGCGACTACGGCGCGGATACGCTACGGCTGTTCGAGATGTTCATGGGTCCGCTGGAGCAGGTAAAACCCTGGAACACCAAGGGCGTAGAAGGCGTGCACCGCTTCCTGAACCGCGTCTGGCGGTTGTTCGTGGATGAGAGCGTGGAGAACGAAGCCAGGCTGGACCCTGCGATTCAGGACGTAGAACCGGATGAAGAATCCCTGCGTATCCTGCATAAGACGATCAAGAAGGTGGGCGAGGATATTGAGCACATGCGCTTCAATACGGCCATCTCGCAGATGATGATCTTCGTCAACGAGATGAACCAGAAAGATGTCCGCCCGCTCGGTGTGATGAAGCAGTTCGTGCTGACACTGGCGCCTTTTGCTCCACATATTGCCGAAGAATTATACAGTCTACTCTCCTTCTTTAGTGAAGACATATCCGAGGATGAGCGCCAGAGTAGATATTCTGAGTCTGTTGCGTTGGCCGGTGTTGAACTTAGTGTCTCCAATGAGCCGTGGCCGGAGTACGACGAGCGGTACACGGTTGACGATACAATCGAATTGGTCCTGCAGGTGCAGGGCAAAGTGCGCGATAAGATCCAGGTAGCAAAGGGCACCTCGCGCGAAGATCTCGAAAAGCTTGCCCGCGAAAGCGAAAACATCCGGAAGCACATTGACGGCAAGGAGATCGTCAAGGTTATCGCCGTGCCGGATAGGCTTGTGAACATTGTTGTAAAAGGCTGATGAACGGTAGAGGGTACCGAAATGTTTATGTAGGGCAGGGCTTACCCCGCCCGGATTTGACGTACAGTATTGATTGTCACCAGCGCAGTCTGTCTCATGCGTATGTCATTCCGGCGAAGGCCGGAATCTATTGGGCACTGCTTGCCGTGCCCATAAGCTATTTCAGGTAAATTGCGCCCGGGCAGCTCCAGCACGTTTTAATTTTTCAATCGGTTCAGAAAGAATATATGCTACAAAACGACCTCCTACTTCGCGCTGCAAAACGAGAAAAAACAGAACGCGCACCTGTATGGATGATGCGCCAGGCGGGACGCTACCTGCCGGAATACCGCGCCGTCCGCGAGAAATCGGATTTCCTGACGCTGTGCAAAACACCCGAACTCGCTGCCGAGGTGACGATCCAGCCCGTGGATCTCGTAGGAGTGGACGCGGCGATTATTTTCTCGGATATCCTCGTGGTGCCGGAAGCGATGGGCATGGAGCTCGTCGTGGAAGAAGGGAAGGGCGGACCGCAGTTCCCAACGCCGCTCGCTAACGATGCAGATGTCGCCAAGCTGGATACACAAGGCGCAGCCGATAAACTGCAGTACGTGTATGATGCGCTCGCCCTCACCAAAAAGCAGCTCGATGGCCGCGTGCCGCTCATCGGATTTGCCGGCGCGCCGTGGACGCTCGCCAGCTACGCCATCGAAGGAAAGGGATCGAAGCTCTACCGCAAGATCAAAGGCCTGATGTACGATCAGCCCGGTATGCTTCACGACCTGCTGAAAGCCCTGGCCGACGTCATCAGCGTGTATCTCGTGCGCCAAGTGAAGCAGGGCGGCGCGGATATCGTGCAGATATTCGATTCATGGGGCGGCGTGCTCAGCAAGGATGCATTCCTCGAATTCTCCCTGCCGTATATGATACAGATCATCGAGCATGTGAAGTCCGAGACCGACGTGCCTGTGATTCTGTTCGCCAAGGGCGTGAACACAAGCTACCCCGAGCTCGCCAACTCCGGCGCCGACGTCGTCGGGCTGGACTGGACAGTGGATATCGGCGAGGTGCGCGCACAGATCGGCAACCATGTGGCACTACAGGGGAATATCGATCCTATCGCGCTCTACTCGCGGCCCGAAAATATTCACAACGAAGTGCGCGGCATTCTGGAGAGCTACGGAAATCACCCTGGTCACATCTTCAACCTCGGCCACGGCATCGATAAGGATACCCCGCCGGAGCATGCGAAATCGTTCATCCGCTCAGTCAAGGAAATGAGCGAAGAACTCTACCGCACCGGCGAGATCGAAGAACGAAAGGAATGGAATGCAACAGTTTGAGCACATAGACGTCGATCTGCTGAAGAAGTACTCGCGCCCAGGTCCGCGGTACACGAGCTACCCAACGGCGCCGGTGTTCAGCGAGGAATTCGGCCCCTCGGAATACCGGAAGGAGATCGAACGCACGAACGCATCTCCGGATGCGCCGCCGCTGTCGCTCTACTTCCATATCCCGTTTTGCGATACGCTCTGCTATTTCTGCGGCTGCAACATGATGATCACCCGCGACCGCGATAAGATCGCCGGGTACTTGGACTACATCATCCGCGAGATGGAGATGATCCGCCCGCTCATCCGCGACGGCCGCAAAGTCACGCAGATCGCATGGGGCGGCGGCACTCCCACCTACCTCACGCCGGACGAAATCCGCAAGCTCTCCGACGCTACAAAAAGGCTGTTCGAGTTCGACGAGAACATGGAAGCGGGCGTGGAGTTCGATCCGCGCGGCATGACACGCGAACACGTGGAAGCCCTGAAAGACGCTGGTTTTACGCGGCTATCCATGGGTGTGCAGGACTTCAATCCGAAGGTACAGGAAGCTGTGAACCGGTTCCAGAGCGAAGAGGAAACCCGCCGCGTTATCGATTGGGGCCGCGAGTGCGGTTTCACCAGCATCAACCTCGATCTCATCTATGGACTGCCCTTCCAGACGCTGGAATCGTTCGAGGAAACCCTCGAGCGCGTTATCGACATCGATCCGGACAGGTTCGCGGTCTTCAACTATGCGCACGTCCCCTGGATGAAAAAGCACATGTCGCTCATCCATCCGGAAGATCTTCCCAGCCCGGAAGAGAAACTGAAGATCCATGTCCGCACTATCGAACGGCTGAACGAGGCCGGGTATCTCTTCATCGGCATGGACCACTTCGCCAAGCCCGATAACGAACTGGCCGTCGCGCAGAAGAACAAGACGCTGTACCGGAATTTCCAGGGCTACACCACGAATGCCGGCGCGGATCTGTACGGATTCGGAATCACCAGCATCGGGCAGTTCGAGCGTATGTACACGCAGAATGTCAAGACGCTGAAGGAGTACTATCCCCGCATCGATGCCAATGAGCTGGCCACCCACGTGGGGTATCTGCTCAGCGATGACGACCTTCTTCGCCGGGATGTCATAATGACGCTCATGTGCGATTTCGAGCTGGATAAGCGGGCGATCGAGCAGAAGTACAACATCGCTTTCGAAGAGTATTTTGCCGGTTATCGGGAGATGCTGTTGGAGTTGGAAGAGGACGGCTGCGTGAAGATCTCGGACGACAAGATCGAAGTCCCGGGTATGGGGCAGCTCGTCATCCGGAACATTGCCATGGCATTCGATGCCTACCTTTCCGAACAACTCAAGAAACCGTTGTTTTCAAAGACGGTGTAGCCCTTGCCCCTTTGAGCGAGTCCTGCAAGGACGAGCGGACAAGGGGGCCGATCCGTTATGGAGGTGCAGCCGAAGGCTGCAACCGGAGTAATACGGAGCGGGGGGATCAACACCTACGTCAACCCATGCACAC
>PABJ01000093.1 GCA_002699105.1 Ectothiorhodospiraceae bacterium
ACACACTATAAACGAGCAGATGAAATTATCACGGGATTGTATGATCTCGCAACTAACCTTTGGTGGACATGGACCCCTGCGGCCCAGGACATCTTTTTCATGCTCTCGGAGCGTAAGTGGAGAAGCTCCAATCACAATGCCGTAGCGGTACTGAAATCCGTCTCGGACGATGAAATCAGGGCGCGCCTGTGGGATGAGGATTTCGCGCAAAAAGTCGAAAGTGTGTTGACCAGGTTTCATGATTACATGAACAAGGAAGACACGTGGAAATTCAAGAATGCGCCCGACCTCGGCCCTGTTGCGTATTTCAGCGCTGAATTTGGGCTGCACGAATGTATGCCGATCTACTCCGGCGGTCTTGGGGTACTTGCCGGCGATCATACGAAGTCCGCAAGCGATCTCGGTCTTGAGTTTTACGGAATCAGCTTGTTTTACAGGAATGGGTACTTCCAACAGACTATCGCAGCCGATGGGTGGCAGCATGAAAGCTACCCTGTCATGAATACCGACACGCTGCCTCTCACATTGGTGACCGATGAATCGGGCAACCCGATTGAAGGAGAGGTTGAGATCGCCCATAATACGGTGAAGTTCTACGGCCATCGTCTGAATGTCGGCCGCGCAACCATTTTCCTGCTCGATACAAACCACCCTGATAATGAACTGCATCACCGCGAGATCACGAACCGCGTTTACGGCGGTGACTCCACAACCCGCATCAATCAGGAGATAATTCTTGGGATTGGCGGCGTGCGGTTCCTGCAGAAACTCGGTATCCAGCCCGAAGTCTACCATATGAATGAAGGGCATAGCGCCTTCCTCACGCTGGAACTGCTGCGGAATCGATTGGACCAAGGCGACGACCGGAAGAAGGCCGAAGCATGGGTGAAGGATAAATGTGTGTTCACAACGCACACGCCGGTGCCTGCCGGTCACGATAGGTTCAGCAAGGATCTGATGGAATACGAATTAGGCCAGTACTGCCGTTCGATGAATCTTTCCGTCGAAGATATTATGGCGTACGGTCGCGAAAATCCCGGCAAGAGTGATGATCAATTTACTATGACGGTTCTCGCATTAAGGATGTCGCGGGCAGCGAACGGCGTGAGCGAACTGCACGGCCAGGTGAGTCGCGATATGTGGAAGCACATATACAAAGTCGATAAAGCGGACGATGTGCCTATCGGACATATCACAAATGGAGTTCACTCCCTCGGCTGGATGGCGAACCGCACCCGCGACTTCTGGCACAAGCATCTCGGTGAAAAGTGGCTCTACTATCTGAAGAATGATGCCATCTGGCAGCAGGTTGCCGATCCTGAACTGGTGCCTGATGAGAACCTTTGGGCCCTACGCTACGGATTGCGCCGCGATTTGGTGGAATACGTTCGTCGCGTCATGAAAGGACAGTTCTCACAAATGGGGAGGGACTACAAGGAAATTCAGGATTCCATCCTCAGCCCGGATGTGCTGACCATAGGTTTTGCGCGCAGATTTGCTACCTATAAGCGGGCACCGCTCATATTCCGCGATTTTCAGCGGATTGCGCAGCTAATCAACGATAGCGAAAGGCCTGTTCAGCTGGTGTTTGCCGGGAAGGCCCATCCGCGAGATGACCATGGGAAACGTTTCATACAGGAGATTGTCGGCCATTCGAAGAATCCGGCACTGTTCGGCAAGGTCGTGTTCATCGAAAACTACGACATTAACGTCGCCCGGCATATGATCTCCGGTGTTGATGTATGGCTGAACAACCCTCGCAGGCCCATGGAAGCCAGCGGTACCAGCGGAATGAAAATCGTCATTCACGGAGGATTGAACCTCAGTATTCTGGACGGTTGGTGGCGGGAAGGCTACAATGGCGAAAACGGCTGGGGTATCGGCGACGACAGCCATGTCGACGATGTTGAGGAGCAGGACCGTATCGACCTCGAGAATCTGTATCAGCTGCTGGAAGAATCCGTCATCCCCACGTTCTATGACAGGGATGAATTCGGGATTCCACGCAAATGGCTGCAGCGCATCAGGAATTCGATGGTAACCCTGATTCCCCAATTCAATACAGACAGAATGGTCTCAGAGTACGTCGAGCGCTATTACATGAAATCATAGCAGAAGCATGCGGCTTCGTGGAACGTAGCCAAAGTGTTTCGGTGTTAATTGAACAAATGAACAAGGAGTAATTCATGGCTTCCACCTATCAGTACGTTGAATGCGTTGGCACATCGACAAAAAGCATCGAAGACGCAATCACCACAGCGGTAGAGACAGTAAAGAAGAACAACAAGATTAGCTGGTTTGAAGTGACCGCCATGCGTGGCCGTCTTGTCGAATCAGATCTGGAATATCAGGCAACCGTGAAGTTTGGTTGCATCGCAGAATAACAACATCTAACCTATAGTAGATACAGAGGAGTACACATGCCAGAAGTTGGTAGCAAAGCCCCTGACTTCAAACTTATCGATACGGAGCGCAAAGAGCGTTCGCTGAATGAATTCAATGGAAAGAAAGTCGTTGCCTTTTTCCCGGCTGCATTTACAGGAGTCTGCGAGAAAGAGCTGTGCACATTCCGTGACAGCATGGCAGAACTCAACGGTCTCGATGCCAATGTGATCGCAGTAAGCGTCGATGCGCCATTCTCGAACGCTGCATTTGCGCAGCGCAACAACCTGGAATTCCCGATTCTCAGCGACTACAAGCGCGAAGCAGTTCGCGACTATGGAATTGAGCACGCTGACTTCGCAGGAATGCCCGGCTACACAGCAGCAAAGCGCTCGGTCTTTGTCCTAGATGGCGAGAACAACGTCCGCTACCAGTGGGTCAGCGATAATCCCGGTGTCGAACCTGACTATACCGCGATCAAGGAAGAATTGAAGAAGATATAGCTGTGCATATACCGGTACGTGCCTGATGGAACCTATCGAGCCTGCCGGTATAAACTGTAAATGACCACTACTCCAATCCAGTCTTGCTCCCCCCAGGAAGTGTCGCAGATGCTTTCGGATGGAGAGGAAGTACAGCTTCTCGATGTCCGGGAGCCGTGGGAATACGACTACTGCCGTATCCCGGGCTCCCGACTTATACCCTTCGGAATCCTGCCATTACGGAAGGACGAGCTCGACCGGAACAAACCGGTCGTTATCATTTGCCACCACGGCAATCGCAGCTACCATGCGTGCAGGTTCCTTGCCAGCCAAGGGTTCCAGAACCTCATCAATCTGGCTGGTGGAATCGATCAGTGGAGTAAAACGGTCGACAGAACAGTCCCGACATATTAGCTGCCTGTCGTTACCTCCGAGACATTCACATCACGAATATAAATACCGACATGATTGAAGAAGGAAAAAAAGCACCAAACTTTACCCTGCCCGCCACTAATGGCGGCAAGATCAAGCTTTCAGAACTGCAGGGCAGTCCCGTTGTTTTATATTTCTACCCCAAAGACGCAACCCCCGGCTGTACAACGGAGGCATGCGATTTCCGCGACTATCACGGTGATTTCGAAAAACTGGGTGTGAAGGTCCTCGGTATGAGTGCCGATCCCATGAAAGCGCACGAGAAGTTTTCTGAAAAGCATGAACTGCCGTTTCCTCTCGTCAGCGATGAAGAGAAGAAGACCCTTGAGAAATACGGTGTGTGGCAGGAAAAGAAAATGTACGGTAAAACGTTCATGGGTATCGTCCGGTCGACGGTCATCATAGACGAGAATGGTAAGGTCGTGAAGGTGTGGCCGAAGGTAAAAGTAAAAGGCCATGTGGAAGAGGTGTTGGATGTCGTGCGGAATCTGGTCTCAGCCGGGTAGATCATGGTCTATGTGACAAGGAAAGAGCACTTCAGCGCAGCACACCGGTTGTACAACCCGGAGTGGAGCGATGAGAAGAATCAGGAGGTGTTTGGCAAGTGTAACAATCCTGCCGGGCACGGGCATAACTACTATGTGGAGGTTACTGTCGTAGGAGAGCCCGATCCTGAGACCGGCTACGTCGTGGATCTGAAGCTCTTGAAGCGTGTGATCCACGATGAAGTGCTATCGAAAGTTGATCATAAGAATTTGAATGAAGATGTTTCGTTTCTCCGCGGTAAAATCCCCACTGCGGAAAACATTGCTGTCGGTATTTGGGAGCAGTTGATTGGCAAAATCCCGAGCGGTTCGTTGCATTCGGTAAAACTGTATGAGACAGAAAAAAACATCGTTGAATATAGAGGATAGACTATGAGCAGGATCGCGGAAGATTTTGAGCTTCTTGAACGCATGAAGAACAACGGCCAGGCGGAGCGTATGGAAGCATACGTTCGCGGCATATTGGAAGAGGTAGGTGAGGACCCAGAGCGAAGCGGACTCCTTCGGACCCCGAAGCGAGTTGCCGCCGCATATGCATTCCTGACACAGGGATACCACACGGATCTGGAGAAGGTTATAAACGACGCTATCTTTGATGAAGATTACAACGAGATGGTGATCGTCAAGGATATCGATTTCTATTCGCTGTGCGAACATCACATGCTGCCGTTTTTCGGGAGATGCCATGTTGCGTACATACCAAACGGAAAGATCATCGGTTTAAGCAAGCTGCCGAGAGTAGTCGATGTATTTGCACGCAGACTACAGGTACAGGAACGGATGACCCAGCAGATTGCCGAGACACTCATGGAATATCTCAGCCCGCTTGGCGTGGCTGTGGTGTGCGAAGGCCACCATATGTGCATGATGATGCGCGGCGTGGAGAAGCAAAACAGCATCACAACGACGAGCGCAATGCTCGGTGAATTCAGTACGAATCCTAACTCGCGAGATGAGTTTCTCCGCCTCATAAATACATCGTATACGAGCAGGGGATAGCTGAATGAGTGAGCAACAGATTATTTGGATTACAGGCGCGAGTTCAGGGATAGGCAAGGCCACAGCTCTAAAACTGGCTATGAGTGGTGATACGGTTCTCATCTCCTCACGCAATGAGGAAGCGCTCGAGAAGGTGAAGCAAGAAGCTGGTGATAATGCTGGTCGCATCCATCCTTATCCATGCGATGTGAGCGACGCGGAAAGCGTCAAGCGTACTACAGATGCGATCTTCGCAAGTCATGGACAGGTCGATATCCTGATTAACAATGCCGGAACAACCGTGTTCAAATCTTTCGAGGACTCAACAATCGACGATTTGGATGCCCTGTACGGAGTGAACCTCCGCGGCGCTTTTCTTTGTACGAAGGCAGTGTTGCCTTCGATGCTTGAACGGCGCGATGGGATGATCGTCATGGTGAATTCAATGGCGGCAAAGGCGCAGTTCAAAGATAGCTCCGTCTATGCAGCCACAAAGGCCGGTCTCATGATGATGACCGAGGACCTGAGATTTGAAGTCCAGAAGAAGGGCGTGCGAGTGATTTCGGTGTACCCTGGCGCTACGGCGACAAACATCTGGCCGGAGAAGATGCTGGAGAAATTCGGCGAGCGGATGATGAAGCCGGAGACTATCGCAGATTCAATTATCCACGCTGTGAAGGCGCCTTCAGAAGCGCTCGTCTCGGAGATAACAATTCAGCCACCAACCGGTGGATTGTAGCAGATAGTCCAACAGTCATACCCTCACGAGGGAATGTTCACGAGAAAATGCAAAACGCCGGCGTAGAGCCGGCGTTTTGTTTAGGAGAAGCTATGCGGATGACACATGGGCAGAGTATCGCCCGCACTGCTTATTGCATTCTTCTGTGACGTATTCCATCTCGCTGTGAGTCACCATCCCTGCGTGATTTCAGTCTCTCGCGGAATTCAGCCTTCCTTGACTCGCGGATCTTATCGAGCTTTTCGAGTTGCTCCGGCGTGAGGATATCGTGTACGGCCTCCCTCATATCGAATCCGATGAGCTTTGCATTCACCTGGAGGTTCGCGATATCGCGCATCATCTTTTCGACCTCCGCGCGGTCTGGACGCTCTGAATCCAGCAAGGATTTCATATCAACCCGTTTCTTCTGGATTTGCGACCTCACCTCGATCATAGATTTCTTCGTCGCAGCGGCCAGCTTTTTGATCTCAGCTTCCTGATTCTCATCGAGATCGAGCTGCTGCAGCATCTTCATCCATCGTGCGCCGCGATCCATTTCCTTCCGGTGGTCCTTCATGGGCTGTCCATAGAGGACGGTAGCAAGTAATGGGGCAAGGAGGGCTATGGCAAGTATGTTTCTCATGTCGTGACTCCTGTCGTCATACGTTTCAAATTCACATTCCAACCATTTTGACGCGTAATTCGCTTAGAGGTTTAACGGCCTCCTGGCAATACGCATACGTGGTATCATTGCATAGATCACCGGGGCTGCCGCGGTATTCATGAAATACGCCGTTTCCACTGTAAAGCTGTCATTTACGCCGAGCGTGTTCCATCTACAGCAATTTCCCGCCGCCGCCATCTAAAGACGTCACTATAACCCACTCAAAATAAACGAATTAGCATACTCTGTGATGATGTCACGAAGGCTCTTCATCACTTGGCATGATATTCCTTATATGAGGAGGTGTTACGAAAGTTGATCACAGGAGAGAGATGAGTGAATAGGCAAATGGACTGGTATCGTACATACAGGCTGCTGATCTGCAGCACCGGCTTATTGCTCCTCACTCTGATTGCAGGCCCAGCTGCGCTCATTGGCCAGGAGCCTGAGAGTGGGACACAGGAACAGAGCCCGAAACTAGCAAATACGATAGACCTCAGAGAAGATTTTCATACACCCAATACCACCTTACTGCAGCAAAACGAACCGAATCCATTTACCGGTACAACGGTGATTCGGTATCGGTTGGAAGATCACACCAAAGTACAACTTCGTGTGTACGATGAGGATGGCGAAATGATAAAAGAGTTGGTAAATACCCGGCAGGTACCAGGCTCTTACAAGGTGTCCTTCGATGCAAAAGGCCTTGAAGCAGGAAAGTACAATTACGTGCTCTCTGTCGACGGCAAATGCGAGTCGAGGATGCTGACCATCAAAGAGTGATCAACCCGGTGGAAATTCCCATGGTAAGACGATAACGCCCCTCTTGAAGGGGCGTTGTTGTTTTAAAGAGCTCGTTGATTTGCGATGAGATTCCGGCTTCGTAATTCGCGAGTGAAGTCCCAGAGGTATTCCTCGTTCTGGAGATCGAGGATCTCCTGCCGCTGTTTGTCCAGATCATCGTATGTGAAATTGTCCACTTCCTGGCGTGTGAAGGGGAGCACTGCTTTCGGTGTGCCCTTCGATACGATCCCAAGGCCAAAGTCGCAATCAAGCACAAAAACACGGATGTCTTCATGTTGCGAACGCAGCATAGCGACTGCCTTCCAAACATCGCCGCACCAATCTCCGGTCCAGCCGGGAATATCCATGAGGCGAACATCTTTGATACTATCGGCAGGGAGCGCTGCGACCTCAGACGTCGGATTGCAGTCATGCATGACGATGACTCCGCCATCGTTCAAGTGCTTCAGGACATTCGTCACATCGGTGTAAGATTGCTGGTATGTATGCAGCCCATCGACGAATGCAACGTCGATCCCGGATGTCAGCACACGATCGGCATGCTTCTCGAAAAACTCATCGCTTGTGATCTCGTAATAGCGGTTGGTTACATTCGTTGGATTCTGAACTGCAGTCGATAACTTCCGCTGCGCCGGTATTTTAAACTCAGGATCGACGCCGATCTTCGATGGTGCAAAGATATTGAGGAAGCACTGTCCCTTCTTGACGCCGATTTCGAGGTACGTTTCAGCACGGACCTCATTTATCAGTTCCTGGATGACGTGTATTCTGTTCATTCGTATGATCGTAACTGTGAAAAGATGGGCTAGGATAGCGATTCGCGCTGTAAGAAACAACGCAATTACACGTCGCTTTAGTTCTGTGGGGAAGAGTTATGCGGAGACGTTCTCGTCTGAGAGATACTTGCGGAGTTCTACTACCGTGTTCATGTACGAGTCCCGGAGGAGATTGACTTGGTCCGCGAGACCGTTCATTTCAGCGTGTCCGGCCAGTCTTTCGATCCGCTTTGAAATCATGGCAACTTCTTTCAACCCCAGATTTCGCGTCATCCCGATGAGGGTCTTCGAGCAGCGTTCGATTTCATAGCTGTCGAACTTCTCGGCTGCGATATCTATTTCATCGATCAGCTGCAAGCCTTCTTTGATGAATGCTTGAATGAGCCTGTCGAGAATTGACTCTCCAGCGAGCTCGTCGAGTTCTTTTGTTTGCATGATAGCATCGCGGTCGACCAAGATCGCCGCTTCGGAAACATCTGAAGACTGATCCTGGCCTTCAACAGGGGATTCATCGACGGGAATCCAGCGATCAAGAACTTCTTGCAGTTTCTGGATCTCTACTGGTTTAGGAAGGAATTCAACCATCCCTGCAGCCAGTGCTTTATCTTTCTCCTGTGGGATTGCATTGGCTGTTAATGCGATGATCTTCGGCGCTTTTTCTTCGCCATATTTGCTCATGATCGCCTTGGTCGCACTGATCCCATCCATGCCCGGCATCTGCAGGTCCATGAATATGATGTCGATCGTCCCTTTCTCGACAGCGTCAATAGCTTCGAATCCGTTGGTAACGCTCGTTACTTCATGGCCCAGGCGCTTGACGATCTTTTCGACCAGCTTGCGGTTTAGTGCATCATCTTCTGCAACAAGAATGTTCAACGACTGTGACATCCCTGCTTCGCTGCCGGAACTGACACCAATAGTTGCATTCTGAAGCGTATCACCAAGCTCCCCGATCTCAGTGTTCTGGATCGCTTCGATGACGGGGTGCACGGCATCCGGTAATGCAGACTGCAACTTACTGCGTACCTTGGCCCAATCGTCGTTCTTCAGCGTCGTGATAACAGGAAGAGATTGACGCAAGGGATACGCTTTCACATGCGATAGGAACTGGGGGGTGCTATTGTCAAACGCGTTAAAGATCACGGCGTTCGGTACGCTCCGTTTCTTGACCGAAGAGAGCAACTCTTCTGTTGATCCGAAGACATGCGGAACAGCTCCCCAATACCGAAGCTGTACATCGAAGAAATTCCGCAGTTCCTTCCTGGGATCGACGATATAGATGTGCTTTTCGTTCAGCGATGGACGGTGGCGGCTATCGAGCTGGATCTTTGGCAGGGCCGCTTCGTTGAGTGGGAGCAGGAACTGATAGATGGCTCCCTGTTTCGGCGATGTATCGACACTGAACTTACCCTTCATTGCATGCAGAAGCCCGCTGGCAACCGCTATCTCCAATCCCGTTCCCTCATATTTGATTGGGGTGTACTGTCGCTTCGAATCCAACGCATCTGCGATCTCTGGTGGTATCGCATCGGGAGTCGCAACCCCTGGATTCTTCACGACGAAATAGAGACCGGCGGGCTTTCCTTCCTGCTGCACCTTCTTCAGATACACCTTGATATCCCCTTCATTGGTATACCGGATTGCGTTGCGGAGAATCTTGCTGATCGCGTCGGTTAAGCGTTTAAAATCGCCCTGAATGAACTTGGGTACGCTCTGATCGTAATGGCATTTTATATGAATCTCCTTCTCGTTCGCTCGAGGAGAAACCATAGCGATTGCCTCATCCACACAGTGGCGGATATCCAGCACTTCGTCCTGTAGTTCAACGGAGCCTTGCTGGAGGCTGACAAGATCCTGAAGCTCATCGAGGACGGTAAGCAGGGAGTCGTTACTTCTGTGAATGCTTACCAGATATTCGGAAAGCTCAGGATTCCGTTCCATGCGCATCAATGCGCTGGTTAAACCAATGGAGCCGTTAATTGCGGTCCGAATCTCCCTGGATAAGGTGTTCACAAACTGGGTGTTGATATCGTTGCCGCCGGGCATATCGATATCATCGCCTTCGCCGTTCTTAGGAGCAGTATTGGTTCGAGTATTGCGGGACTCTTTCAGCAGTTGATTTGCCTTGAGAAGATCGAGCGTGGTACCAAGTATTGTTTCACATTGATCTGCAAGGTAGAGTGCATCTTGTTCTGCCTGTTGCTGCGAGCGGAGAGGAAGATCCTGCAAGATTTTTGACGCTGTTTCTGCTGATAATCCGGAACTCTCCCCAAACTCGGCAACACTCTTTTCCGAAGGCTGGTCGAATAGAATATTCCCAATCTCCACGAAACCGATACATACACGTTTCCAGGTTAGAGGCAGGATGGTGCATCGGATGCCGGATATGCCCTCAAATAAGCCACTCCCGTTCGTGACGAAAGAATCCCAGTTAAGGTGTTGGTGGTGTTCCTGAAACGATTTCGGTGAAAGCGGCAGTGTGTGCTCGGCAGGTCTCCAGTCTCGCCTCCAGCCGCTAAACAGGAGCGGTTTGCGAGATTGTGGGGCGATGAAGGCGCAGGTATACCCGGTCAGGCGTGAATATTCATCGAAGATCTTCTGGAGCCGGTCCAGATCGACCATCTTTTGAATTGATAAATACTTGACGTCTCCGGCCATTTGTCGCTCTCTCTCTCTCGTTTTTCCCACAGATGATGTCTTATCGCAGGTAATCTACTGAGGATACACTCTGAAGATACCAACGCGTCCAGAGAGCAGCAATGAAGAAAACTTCCTCAGACCGCCTCGCTTTGTAAGATTTGCGAAAGTATTCAATGCCATCCTCCCTGCGAGACGGCTGTTAGGAGAAGTACGGCGGGGAGAACTAGTCGAGTTCGATTTTGATCGTCAGTTTTGTCGTGTTCAGCCGAAATGCAGCTTCTTCATAGTCCGGTGGACCGAATGTGCCTCTGGCATCGTTCGAGAACCCGTACTCCTCAGTTGGAATACCGAGGAAATTCGTATCGAGATCGAGATTATCGTTTTCATCGTGGAATGCCGAGACAGCATAGGTCCCAAATGGTACGTCTTTGAAAGTGTAGACAGCTTGCCGGTTCTTCGGTTCGACCTGTTCACCGCGATATGGGTCATCCGACAGAAAGGTTCTCTTCGAATTGACCAGCGAGACCAGCACATGGCCGTCGTTGTTCTCGAGATCCGTAAGTATGACGGTAATATCCCCGCTGTTCTGTTGTGCAAACAGCTGATATTGGCAGCACAGGGTAACAATGATCAGGATCGGCAGGAAACCGATCTGAACGCTCATCTTCATAGATTCGTTGTAATAGATGTGAAAGAGTGTGTTTCCGGTGATAGATCACCGCGATGTTCTAACATCGGGAATTTGATTCGCTGTTAAACGAAGTATGAATGATAATGAAATTGCTTGTAACATCTATCTTGTTTTCGGCCCTGATATTCACTGGCTGCAAGACCGAACCTGAAGAAGGCATCCAGGAAGATGGCGTCGATCCTTCGCATGAGGTTGGGTCTGAAGATGCCGCAACGCTGGCGGAAAAACTCGAAGCGAAAAAATCGCGCTTCATGGAAAACGCCGCACAGGAAAAAATTGACGCATACGAAGAGGGCCTGGCCTTGCTTCGCGAGCAAGGTGTTGGGGAAAATGCCCTCGGCGTCGGTGATAAGGCCGTGCCCTTCCAGCTCAAGAATACCGAAGGCGAAACAGTACGTCTTTCCGAGATGATGCGCCGAGGCCCGGTCGTCGTTACCTGGTACCGAGGGGGGTGGTGTCCATACTGCAATCTTACCTTGCGCGAGTACCAAACGTATATGCCGGCAATCCGTGAACGCGGGGCTTCGCTCCTGGCACTTTCGCCCGAGATAATGGACAGTGTCGCTGCAACGCAGAACAAACACGATCTGGAGTTCGATGTGCTATCGGACGTGGGCAATGCGGTGGCGAAGAAATATGGTCTCGCATACACTGTACCGGATCATGTCATGAGCCATTACGATAAGGCCTTCAGTCTGGATGCCTACAGCGGTAATTCGGAAGACGAACTACCCTTAACGGCAACCTATGTGATCGATCAGGATGGCACAATTCAGTGGGCCTTCGTGGATGTTGATTACAGGAAACGCGCCGAACCCTCCGACATCATCGAAGCTCTGGATGCACTCCAGGAAGTTGAAGTGGCTCCGTAATAGCTGAACACTGGTAATTCAAAAAAGAGCGCCTTTTCCGGCGCTCTTTTACGTTCTTTAAGTTTGTTCGGGCTTAGGTCTGTAACATGAGTTTGAGACGCGTCACCATTTCATCTTCTGGGTAAACGCCGCTGAGCGAATCCACGACCTGGCCGTCTTTGAACAGCAGAAACGTAGGGAAGGCACGGATGGTATATCGCTCCGCAGTGGACGCTGCATCGTTTAATGCGACGCGACCAATTTTTACGCCCCCTTCAATGGCTTTTTTCAAATGATCAATGATTGCCGAAATGTTGCTGCACTGCTGCAGCCAGTCGGCGCAAAAATCAACGAGGACGGGTGTGGAGCTTTCCAGCACCTCTTCGCGAAAGTTCTTATCTGTCAACTGTACTTCAGTGATTGCTTTTGTTTTAGGCATAGCTTTTCTCCTTTCGTAGCTATTCCCTCATAACGTTGTACTGACTCACACAGGAATTGTTCCATTTGATATGGAAGCCGTGAACGAGCGAGGAAACTGCCGCTTACATCTTAGTCGGAGAAAGAGGAGAAATGTTTCACTCGAGGGTGAAAATGTAGAAAGGCATCCAGCCGGACGCCTTTCGAAGAATCGCTACGTGGCTCGTCTAGCGGATGAGTGTCATTGCATTGCTTTGCACGGTTGAACCCGACTCAAGCCGGTATATGTACGTCCCGGATGCGACAGGGTCCCCGGCATCGTTGCGTCCGTCCCATTGTACGGAATGCGTACCGGCAGGGAAGCTCCGTCCAAGGAGAGTGCGGATCATTCGGCCCATGCTGTCGTATACCTTCAGTGACACGCGATTGCCCGCGATCAAATGGAACCTGATAGTCGTACTTGGGTTGAACGGATTCGGGTAGTTTTGCTCCAGGACTATGCTGGAGGAACTCTGTGGAATCTCATCCAGCGATACAGGCCTCTGGCCCTGCCTGTACCACACCGGCTCACTGGCAGGAAATACATACGGTTCCGGCTCTCCCGCGACTTCGATTCTGTTTCCGAGCATCGGAATATTATAGATGACAAACTCTCCGCCGAACTCCAGCGCAGGCGTTGAATAGGACAGGAGTCTATCGTCACCGTTGTACGCGGGGTATCCGAAATCGATATGGTTGATTTCACGCACGTTTACCACATCGTTCGTGTGCATGTTGGATGTGTAAATAAACGCCTGATTCGTGAATTTATCCGTTACGTCGAAGGTAAACACGGCTGAGTTCGTCTCCGCAAAGGATGGATTGCTCAGATTGAACTGCGGATCCTGCGAAAACACGCGTTCGATCCGACCGGTACCAGGCATGTTACTTTCTGCATCCCACAGATGGATGAGATTGATATCCCAGTACTCGTAGTCGTTCCCGTTAATGGATAGCTCATTCAGGCAGTCGAACAGGACGTACTCGCTATCCTGATTAAAATCCAATCTATCGGCGTAGGCGACAGTATGCGGCACATCTCCATGCGAATAGTTCGGTGCATACAAATCGAAGGTGACGGTGCTCGATGTATCGCCGCTGGCGATGTTCATCAGGTGAATCTGCGCTTCCAGCGCCGTGGTAGTCAGCGCCAATCTCCCGCCGTCCTTGCTCACAGCCACAGAGTTCCAAATCCCGGCATCGGAAATGACGAACTCACCTGGGGAGAGGAGGTCGAGGGACAGCAAGCGGAGGTTGAACTCCGTATCGACAAAGAACGCTACGGAGCCGTCATCGGGGATCGAGGCCCGGCTTAACGGCGGTGTAACTGAAAGTGAGGCGAAGTCTTCTGCCGCCTGCGCAGGAAAGCGGACGGTCCAGTAGTAGTTTTCGTCGAACTCATCCCTGCTTACGTACACCATCCTGTCAATCCCATCGACTGGCTGATATGTGTCGGGCACTCCGCCGCCGTTGCCTTCGAATATACCCACATCGTCGCAGGCGTCGGCGCAGATATTCGATTCCATCTGACCGTAAAGCTCGGTTGCGGACTGGATTATCGCGAGCCGGAAATCAACAAAGTTCGCGCTGCGTGTGAGCTTCTTCGTTAGAGCATCATAGAAGACCTGTTCCATCTTTTCCATGCCCATACCTTCTGCGACAAGGTACGCAACGTGTCCGGGGATACTGCTATTGATATGCACACCGCCGTTATCGTTGGTGATGGGCAGGTTCTGGAAATTATCCATATGCGAAGGCTGCCAACCAGGAGAGCCCATAGTGCTGGAATTGCTCGGGTCCGACAAATCCCGCAGCGCACCCGATGGGTATTCTGTATTCACCGGTGTGATGTCTTCGCCAAGCTGCCAGTCTTCCCGGTCGAGCATGACACCGAACACATCCGCGAATGCCTCATGCAGCGCACCCGACTGGTTGATATACTCGAAGTCCGCCGAATGCTCGATCACCGCATGTGTCATCTCGTGTGCAGCGATATCCAATGCACCTGCCGCCGGCAGGTAATCCGCGCTGCCGTTTCCGTATCCTATGAAGCGGCCATTCCAGAAAGCGCCCCTCAGCGGTTGACCATCGAGGGTGATATTTACAACGGAATGTATACCTCCGCCGGCTCCGTCGAGAGAATTTCTTCCGTGAATAGATTCGTAGTACTCGTAGGTCGCCATCGCGTTGTAATGTGCGGAGACTGACTTCGGATCGCTCCATGTGTTATCCGAGGACAGAAAGGGGAAAAGCGATTCGAGATCCGTGTTTTGCGCATCCAGCGTCCAGATTGCACCGACAGGTTCATACGGCAGCGTTGTGCGTACATCATCGAACATCTGGCGTGTAGCATCGAGGAGATAGTATTGACCTTGATGCAGATAGGTATGAAGCTCTCGATCGGTACCGGCAAGATCGGCTGCCGTTGCGGAATCAGGTCCGTCGAAGCATGTCGCATTGTACTGCTCGAGGATTTCGCCGGTTTGCGGATCGACGAAGTAGCGCAGGCGCGCAGTGGGTGCAGGCAGCACTTCAACGCAGTACGCATACTGTCCGAGTCGACTGACATAGTAAAGCTCTATCAGGTCTTCCGCTATAAACGCCGGGTGTTTATCCCATGTTGGAGCCAGGGTAGTTCCGCGCACATCGCTACCCGAACGTATCGTTTCAAGAATCTCCGTTTCAGATAGCAAGGAGGCCGGGAGTGGAGTGTCATTTTTATCGGTATAGCGTCCGGCAAAGAGGGAGATGTGCCCGGATGCATCGAACTGCAGGATGATCTCAGCGTCCCATGCACGGATGCCGTCAATGTACTGATCCAGGCGGACGGATGTGTATCCTGCCTTCGACACGTCAGTCCGAGTGACAATGAACTGCGTTCTTTCGGGATCGATACGCAGCAAAGCTGCATACACGCCTATGAATTCATCCGCCGCACGTTGGAGCTCTTGTTTATTCACTGCACCGCCCGCTTGGATACTGCTACTTAGGGGCATTGCCGTCATGAAGATAGGGAGGCCGGCGTTCGACCAATGTACCTTGAGCGATGGAGATTGACTCTTGAGCCTGTCATAGGCGATGATCTGTTCGAGCGTGAGATTACGCACTCCACGGATTTCGCGGCGCCGCTGCAGGATCTCCCGTGCTTCGAGCCACATTCCATATCTGGTATGGATTCCGGAAAATACCGCCCGGTCGTATTTGAGGTGCGGAATGGCATTCCGCTTCAGGCGGTCTTCCCGTGTACCTCTGTTATCGTATCGTTCTTCAATCTGGGCAAGCAGGTGAGCCGGCAGAAGAAAGGCGGCGAGTACCAGAATGGAGCCGATATGTGGCATCCATCTGCACACATGGTATCCCGCGGAATACCCTTTCGTCATAATGTTCTCCTTGGCTGAATCGTACGCGAGGGGGCGCGTAAACTAGAGCGTATACCTATAAGATAGGGAATAGCGTAAAAAGTTACTCGATATCGAACGCTAAAAGCTGTTCGTTGAGATAGGTGATAAACGGCTGCAGGTTCTCGGGGGCATACTGGGCTGCCGTTGAACCGGACCACGAATGGGTGATAGAGCGTTCACCCCGAATGACTGTGAGCCGTGTGGTCATATTGCCTTCTCCTTCGAGCACCAGGTCGAAGATTCCCGAATCATCGACGTACCGGCGCAATTTGTCCATCACCTCGCTATCCAGCTGACCCACAGTCTCCTCGTTCTCTCGGACGCCCTTCATGCTTTCCCAGTGACGCACCGTGCCATCCTGCATGATGATATAACCGGAATGCCTTCCTGAAACACCGCCACCGGATGAGAAATCGATTGAGAGGGGCGTGTTTGAGGTTTGTGTCTGATTGCACGGGCAGCAACCGAGGATAACAACAAGGGGTAGGATTAGGAGGATCGTCTGTATCCGAATGGACATAGATTCGAGATTTTGTTCAACATACGCGTCTATTCAATATAGAAGAGCAGGGTAAAGGGCGCAACCTGCAGCCGAATTACCCGTGATTCTGGAGTGCGGCTGGCGGAGGGGCGATGGCGGTTATTGTTTGGGATGGCTGCTGAAGGAGCGGAAATGTGAGCTTCCATGAATGGAGAAAGTACCCGCAGTCGCCGGGCACGGCTGTACCCCCAGCGATTGGGAGTCCGCCAGCAGTGTACAGTGGATCGCCGACCAGAGGGTGCCCCGCGAATCCCATGTGAATCCGGATTTGGTGCGGTCTACCAGTCGGGATTTCTACCTGAACAAGAGAGCAATCCCGGTCAGGATACCGCTGCAACACGGTAACATGGGAAGTGGAGGATTTGCCGCCGGGCTTGCTTGCATGGAGTTCACCAACAGGCGGATAGGGAACGAGGCCTATCGGCGAATCGACAGTAAACTCCCTCTCCTCCGGTACACCCTGTACCATCGCGAGATATATCTTTTGCAGAGTCCTATCTCGCATAGCGGTGCCGTAGTATTCCGCGGCGGCCTTGTTCTTTGTGAACATGATGGCGCCCGTTGTGCCTCTTCCCAGCCGGTGAACAGGGGAGAGCATCTCCCCATGCTGTTCTCTCACAAGATGCAGTAAAGTATGCTGTAGGAACCCGCCTCCGGGAAGCACCGGTAGTCCTTCAGGTTTGTGAACGATGAGCACCGAGTCGTCCTCATACAGCTCTTCGAATGTGGCAGTGACCTCAGGTTCTACCCACGGCGCCCTGTGCCACTCCAACTGCATGCCTGTACTGATGATGAACTCAGACAGGATCGGACTGCCTGCGACAGTGACGTTACCGCCGGCAAATTCCTGCTGCCATTCCTCTACCGAAGAGTGCTTGTACACTGAGCTGTAATAATCGAGCGCCGTCCAACCGTGATGCTCGCGCTGAATAGTATCCCTGTATGTGTACCCGGTGTTCAACTCCGTGCTACGGTGTAACCAGTACCATCCGCCGCTGCACTGCATTGTGAGTACCCGCTTGCGCACCTTCCAGCACGTACACACCGGGCGCTAGCGCGGATGTGAATTCGAGTGTATGTTCGCCCGGGCTGAATGAATCGTATGATTGCTCTAGTACAACTCTCCCCATCAAGTCATGGAGATGGAACGATATACCCTGGAGTGTACTGGTCGAAAAGCTGACAGAAAATGCCCCGCGAGAAGGATTCGGGTATATCGACTGAATCATGAAATCACCTGAGACTTCGCCCGGTGATCCGATATTAACTGATGCGTCTTTAGGAAGTATCACGCGGGAAGGGTACTGCGGTCCGTAGTGGATTGCATTCGTTGCCACCAGCGTATCGCCGGGCTGATAGAGCGTGCCGCCATTGTTAGGATTAGTATTGAATCGGGGATAGTCCGAAGAGCTGACGATGATGCGAAGCCGGTGCCCTTGCTTGAACGTGATAGCGAGGTTCTGCAGCTCTATGGAAACGCGCGTTACTTCGCCAGGAGTGAGGAGTTGTTCCTGTTCGAGGCTTTCGCGGAACCGCGCCCGTTTGATGCCATCGGTCATTATGATGGATTGCCCGTCCGGGAATACATCGCAGAGGCGTATGGCAAAATCCGTATCCAGCCGGTCGGAGGATATGTAGAGCTCGACAGAGATGCTCCCCTGAACAACGAGATCCTGTTCGAGGACATCGCTTGAATAGATGAGTACGTCATCGCGCGCTTCTACCGGCGCCTGATCCTGTGGGCCAATGGGAGTCACCGGATTGAATGGCGTGAATCTGGATGCACCGATACTCGGGGATGGATCCTGCGGGTCGTACTGATATGATTCGGAGCCCTCCACTGCTTCCGGGGTGGCCGAGAGCACTCCGTTGGGCCCCAGATACAGTGAGAATTCCGTCGTTGGCAACTCATAGAAATTATCCGTCGAGCGCCATTGATTCTCACCAAGCTGGTAGTATCGCAGTATTGGTTCTGACTCCCAAGCGTTTTCGACTCCGCGAAGATAAAAATCAAAAAATCTGAGCGCTGCCTCATGGGCCACGCCTTTCGCATTTGGATAGGTGAGAATCCCGGCGGTTTCTGCGTTTACTCCGCCGTGAATCCACGGTCCGTAAATAAGCTTGTGCTTATCGCGGACAGCCGGCGCGCTCTCTTCGCGAATATCGTGGAATGCGCGCAGAATCCCATCTGGAAAATGGTCGAACCAACCGCCGATGATGAGCATAGGCACCGCAAATTCATCAGGATAGTCGGTGGTCGCTTCAACGAACTTCCATGTATTGTTGTAAGATGGATTGGCAAAGATGAGGTTTTCGACTGTCTGGTCGGTGTAGAAACCCAGCGTCTTCAACGCTTCGACGTGTTCATATCTGAATGCGCCTCCGTAATAGAAATCATCGTACTTGGATTTATAGTCTTTCACGAGCGGTACGCAGCAAACAAGATGCGGCGGCTGCTCCCGCGCGGTTTCATACTGCGCCTGGCCTAATGCAGAGGCACCCCACGTCCCAACGGCGCCGTTGCACCAGGGCTGCTCGGCGATCCACTCAACAGCGTCGTAGCCGTCCTCGCCGCGCTTCGCCTGAGGATCCGCCGCATCCTGCGATGCAAATCTCCCTCGCCAATCAACGATCACGTAGTTGTAATGCAGCGTATCAGTCGGAAAAGTTGCGCCGCCTGCATAGCCGGGTATCTGGATCGCGAGTCTGTAGAATTCCTTGTTGTACGGGGTCTGTATCAGGATGACGGGCTTCGCAACCGTCGTGTCGATAGAGTACAGATCGGCTGCGAGATACTTCCCGTCGCGCATGGGAATAGCTCGTTCGCTATATCCCCATTGTGCAAGTGCCGTTGAAGCTGCAATTGCAAAGAGAATCAACAGAGGAGAGATGTATCGAAGTAGCATAGTGATGTCCTGTCGTTAATACCTTGAGGAAGTTAGGTATTCGACAGCGAAGAGGAAAGAGAGTTTAAAAGATTCAGGGCGCTTAGAATTTGTAGCTAAGGCTGAGGAACGGAATGAAGGGGAACCCGTCCCAATCTGCGCTGATTGGGCGCCACAATGCGAAATCGCCAGCCACATGCTCGCCGTACCATCGCAGACCAAAGGAAATGACAGGGTAGTCTTCGCCCGATCCGGGTATGAAGAAGTTTTCGGAAATGAACTTCACGCCGTTTCCGATCTTCGCTTCAATGCCGAGAACGGCTACGGGATTATCGGAGACGTCACCGTCATCATCAATTCCAACCCCGAGTGCGGTCGTCACGGCAAATTTCTCGTCGCCAAACGTGGAAGCTAGGGTACCGAAGTGGACTGCGTCCGTACTGCGTTCAGTAGAACCAGCCGAGAACCACGTTGCGGAGATATTCAATTCATCGGACTGATAGAGGCCGAACTTCGGGTTGAAGTACCACAATTGACCATCCGAGCTAGGGAGAATGGACATCCCGAAGCCGAGAGAGAAGATATCCGCAACGCCAAAGTTCAATGCCGGGAGAAAGATGTAGTAGAAGGAGATGTAGTGCGTGCCGGCATCATGAATGCGGCCGGTTGGACTGACGAACAGTCTATTGTCCTGATAGTCTTGATGGTCCACACGTTGAACATACATCGGCTGTTCGCCGGTGTATGTGATACCGGGGTTTTGCCCCGCGACGATGGATTCGACTTTATCCCTCGGTAGCGTGAACTCCAGTCCGGACAGCGTCTTGAAGGTAACTTCCTTGTCGTTCGCATGAACCACGGTTCCAACGAATGAAGAACCATCGGTATCCTTGAGCGTGACGACTTCATTCTTCATGATCACGCCCTCGCCTTCGCTCGCAGGGGAAATATCCGCTATCTCATCGCGGTACACTGTCCGTGATTCCCCGCTGAATGTCTCCAGCTCCAGCTTATTCTTGTAGGAGTTGACAATCCTGCCATAGACAGCAGAGCCATCCTTCAGGGTGATGACCAGAAGGTCTTTCTTAGGAGCAGATGGATCATCCTGCGCGAACGTACTTCCATGCAAGGAGAGTAGAGCAGTCAATATTGCAGCGATGGTGAGGAGGCGCATAGTCAAGCCATTTCATTGGGAATGGATAGAAGAAATCTATGTCTTATAAGTCACTTTCGCAATGCATTATTTGGGTACCATAAAAAGAAATCGGCATCCCGAAGGATGCCGATGTTTGAACAGCCGTCTAGATGGTGAGTCTAATTACTCACAATCTTGATCGTCTCCTGAATCCGCTTGCATTCGTTGAAGCGGAAGTCCTCTACCTTGGTCTCGTAGCCGGACTTTGTGATTTTGACGAGGTAGCCGGCTGGCGCAGTAAGGCCTTCCGCAAGGAACCAGCCTTCGGCGTCGGTTGTGCCTGTTTTCACGACGTTGCCGTTCAGGATAACTTCAACAGTGGCACCTTCAATCCAGGTGCTGGTGCTGTCGTCGATGATCCTGAGCTTCAGAGAAGCTGTGTGGCAGGGAAGATTGTCGTTTGTTAGCTCGACAGTTTCGCCTTTGATCTCGTTGCAGCCAAATGCAATCTGGAATTCCTTGCTTTTGTAGCCTTCACGGATGACATCGAAACCATAGGTGCCTTCGCAAATATTATCCATACGGATAACACCATGTTCGTCGGTCTTACCGGTCTCGACTATTGCACCATCTTTCCAAAGCTTGACGGTTGCACCTTTCAGCGGATCGCCCGTGTTGTCGTCCTTCACGACGAGTTCCAATATACCGCCGCAGCAGCTATCGGGCTCTACTGGCTCCATGGTTTTTGTCACGCTCTTATCTTCGTTGCAAGCGAACGTCACCATGAATTCAACTGTCTTGTAGTGCTCGCGAATGAGCGTAATCTGGTACTCTCCAGGACAGATACCGTCCATGATGAGATTCCCGTTCGGTGACGTTTTACCAGTTTCGATCACATCGCGTTCGCGGATGAGCTTCACTGTTGCATTAGTGATAGCGGCATTTGTCTTGCCGTCGAAGAGCTGCAGGCGCAGGATTCCATGACAGCAACTGTCCTTTTCGCCTTCGCGGGGGACAAGGGTCACGGATTCAGTCTTCTGATCGTTGCAACCGAAGACAATTTGAAATTCTTTCGCTTTGTAGTTTTCGTGGTGAATGGAGACGCCATACTCGCCCTCGCATATGCCGTCCATGACGATATCGCCGTCGCCGTTGGTCCTGCCATCCTCGACGATACTGCCGTTCCGCCATAATTTGACGAGAGCGTTTTCAATTCCCTGCCCGTTTTCGTTGACATTGAGGTAGAGCACACCATGACAGCAGGAATCCTCGCTTCCGCCTTCTTTTTCGAGCATGCGGATATCGAAGCTCGCAGAATCGCAGTGCTCAATTGTGAAGCCGCGCTCAACAACTTTGTAGCCGTCTTTCGCGAAGCGGAGCGCATATTTCCCTGCGATGAGGTAGTCGAATGATACTCTTCCATCGCTTCCGGTGAACGCCTTCGTGACTAGATGCCCGTTCCGGGTAAGACGGACTTCAACGTTCTCCATTGCGTTCAGTCCTTCGTCCGTCCGGACAAGGAGCGAGAGCTGACCGCATGCCGAGTCGCGATGCGTCATCGCAAGGGCAATCTGCGTACGGTTGCCGGCCTCGTTTACGAGAGATTCCAAATCCTTAGCATACGCCTGAAAATCGGAATGCGAAATACGCAGCGTGACGTCGGTAAGCACGCCGGGGAGAGCTTCGAGTGTGAACGAGCCTTCTTCATCGGTTACATCGCTTGCGAGGACCGAATTCGATGAATTTATTGCTTCAACAGTGGCATTCGGGACAACGTACGCTTGTTCGTCCACGATGATGCCTGCTACTGTTTCGGCTTCGGGTGTGGTATCAGTAGGGGAATCGCTGCATGCTCCGAAAACGAACATGCTGCAGATTATTGCACTGAGGGTGAAAATGCGGTAAGAATACCGTTTCATTGTATGCATCCTCTATAGGTAAATGGAGCTAGCTACTTTAGTCGAACCACAAGCAATAACACCTTCGGAAACGTTTTGTTTCAAGGTTTTCGCGTATTCAACCGGGTGAGACTGCTTTGCGGGAAGATAATAAAAAAAGGGATCCACAATGGATCCCTTGAAAGTCGGGGCGAGAAGATTTGAACTTCCGACCTCTCGGTCCCGAACCGAGCGCTCTACCGGGCTGAGCCACGCCCCGAGGTTCGTAATACAGACTCCAAATGTAACACCGGGGGAATCGGAATGCAAATATCCTGCGACCTGAAAATCAGCTTTCGCGGTCGAGCTTGCCGCGCAGATTCTTGTAGAGCATTTCCCGGGCGCGGAATATATGCGCCTTCACCGTGCCGAGAGGGAGGTCGAGCTCTTCTGCGATTTCTTCGTAACTCTTCTCCTCCTGATGCCGCATGATAATCACACGCCGGTATTTATCAGGGAGCTTTTCAATCGCATCCTGTATGGTGGAGGACTGCTGCGATTGAACAATGTCCTTATCGGGTTCGTAGGAAGTATCCGGAATCTCGAACGTCGTTTCGCCTTCCAGCGTGTTGATCGGCTTGTTTATGCTGAAGGTCTGAAGCTTTTTCTTCCGCAGGTGGTCGATGCAGTTATTCGTGGCAATCTTGTAAAGCCATGTCGAGAAGGCGTACTCATCATTGAACGATGCCAGAGAATTGAACGCCTTGATGAAAGCTTCCTGAGTCAAGTCTTCCGCCTCATGATTGTAGCCGATCATCCGGACGATGAGGTGGTAGATGGAATTCCGGTACTTCTTTACGATTTGAGAATACGCTTCCTGATCGCCGGCTAACGCTGCCGCGATAAATTTTCTGTCCTCTTCTTTGGACAGTTTTTTGCGTTCTTCCTGAGATATAGACATTCGATAGAACCGGATTTCACAGAAACTCCAATCTACGCCATTCACGGAGGTTATTCAAGTGGATTAGCTATCGAAGACACGGCCTCCACTCTTGAGCAATACCGGTATCGGTCGCGAATACCCGCTTCTCGCAGGTTGTAGAATCATGCCAATTTGTCTACCTTGCAAGTCCTTGTGTAACTGATATTTGCCGCGAAAACAATACCACTCCGCATGTCAACTTCCCTTAACGTACTATTCATCGGCGATCTTGTCGGAAATGTTGCAGTCGATCTGGCCGCATCCCTTATTCCCGATCTCATGGAAGAATATGATGCCGATGTCCTGATCGTGAACGGCGAAAACGCCATGGAGGGGAAGAGCATCAGCGAAGCGCAGGCCAAC
>PABJ01000094.1 GCA_002699105.1 Ectothiorhodospiraceae bacterium
CGAAAGCTCACACTGCCAGCGAAAATAGAGCTAGCAATATATGATCGAGCATAAAATATGGTACCACCAAAATAAGCTTCGTCATTAGCGGTGACGTCTTCGAAAGAAGCATTATCTATAAATTCAGAATCTCCGAAATCCATATTTCCCCGAAATGTGACCTTGTTGAAATCTGCTTCTTTATTGAATTTGGAGCCATGAAAATCTACCTTGCCATGAAATGTTGCGCCGAAGAATACTACCTCTTCGTTAAATACCACACCCTCAAAACTAATATCCTCCGGAAATACAAAATATGAGAACTGCCCCTCCTTCGTTTTCCGGTGCTCATCTAGTACTTTATTAAACGCCGCCACATCCTTCTCTGGGTCATCCAAATGAAGTATGCAGTGCTCTTTGCTCTCAAGAGCATCCAAGCCGCAGAAATCGTAGTACTCACATTGTGCCATGAGATTGCCCTGTGTATATACATGGAATGGGGAAATATAGGTAGGGGAGGCGATATAAAAAAGGGCGTGCCCATGCACGCCCAAAAGATAGAAACACAATCACTCTGGTGTCTAGTCTACGTCATCCTTTAGCCGGATAATGCGGACAACATGTCTTTGTAGTCTTCGTTCAGCATCGTATTCCTTACTCAGAGAACACGCTTCCCGCGTCAGAGGCCAGACCATGGCAATCTGCTCTTCCGGAGTGCCCGGTACATAGCCGTAATCGCGCTCAAGATCGGAGAGTGTCCGTTTGGTTATTTGTTTCCTGTCCATCCTCATTGCTGCTGCGAAGACGCCTTCTCGTCTATGGGAATCATCCAGATCGCAGAGGCTCCTACTCTTCTTCCTTTGCCTGGGCGAGGAGGTAGTTCTGGATGCCCATTTGTTCGATCTGATCGAGCTGGGCTTCGAGCCAATCCACATGACCTTCCTCGTCGTTGAGGAGTTTGAGGAAGAGATCGCGGCTGCCGTTATCGCCTTCTTCGGTCGCAAGCTTGATGCACTTGTTGAGGTGCGCCACGGCTTCGTACTCCAGTGCGAGATCGTTCTTGAGCATTTCTTCCGGCTTATCGCCGATCTTGACGCTCAGCGGCTTGGTGACGTTCGGTTTCGCTTCGAAGTACAGCATGCGCTCGATAAGGACCTCGGCGTGCTTCATCTCGTCGATCGAATCCATCTTGATCTTGTTGCCGATACGCGTATAGCCCCAATCCTCGAACATCTCTGCATGGACGAAGTACTGGTTGATTGCTGTCAGCTCGGCGGTGAGTGCGTTTTGAAGGGCCTCTATTACTGCTTCGCTACCTTTCATGGGGTGCTCCTGTTCGTTTATTCTTATTGGTTATGTTCTGCTTTCTGGCCTGGAAGGATGAACTTCTGATACACTAACAATCCAATGATACAAAGAATCCCGATGCCGCTAAATAGCAGCCATAATTCCGAGGTCTGCGCCTGGGCCAGGATCTCGTTGTATTCCAGTCCCGCATTTGTACCTATCTCAATGACGTCCTTCACCGGGGTTCCTTCGGGGATTGCTACCGCTGCGCCCATATCGGCGAGCTTGGTCTTCACGAAGGCGATCATCGGATTATCGATCATCGCAACGTAGAGGTTTGCACCGAGGAGAGGGCCGATAAATGAACTGAATGCGCCGTAGAGGAATCCAAATCCCATGTATGTGGCCTTCCTATCGGGCGGGGCAATGATGCCGAGATAGCTGATGTATTTCGGATGGGCAGTCATCTCCCCAACCGAGAACATGAAGATTCCGAGGATGAAGATCCAGATGGAGGAGCTGAACGCCAGGATCGCCATGCCGAGCGTGCCGATAGCGATGCCGACAATCATTGTTGGCAGCGCTTTTGTCCGCGCAACAATGGACGAAACAATTAACTGTAGCAGGACGATTGTCAGCGCGTTTATCACCGTAACGTGTTCGACTGCGAATGTCCACTCGAAGCCCACGATCCCGCTCACGAAGTTATCCAGCGCGGATGCATCCACGAATTGTTGCAGATACCAGAGTACCGTATCGAACATCTGGAAGTAGAGTATCCAGAACCATGAGTAGATGAAGATGAAGAGGATGAAGCGCCAGTCCTTAAATACCATCCACATTTTCTTGAACACGTCGCTGATCATCTTCCCGAGGGGGGCTTTTTCAGTATCTGCCTTATCGCGCTCCGGCTCCTTAAAGAAGAAGATCGTCGGAATGAGCATCGCACCGGTACATACCGCGGCAGCGATGATCACCAGACTCCATGGCGTGTCTGCAAGGAAGGGGAGGATCGAAGTCGGATCGATAGTCTTCAAATACGGGACGAGAATGAGCGGAAACAGGAACGCACCGAGGTTTATCGACCAGTAAAAGATCCCAAATCCGAGCGTGGAATTCTTCTCGGTGGTTAGCTTGGCAATTGTACCGGAGATGATAGGCTTGAATGTCCCGGCCCCGATTCCCATAATGACAAGACAGACGAACACGAGCGAGTACTCGGTCATCTGGCTCGTAAGGCCGTACCCGAGGCCGAGGAAGGCAAACGCAAACATTAGTGTGCGGCGGTACCCCATTCGGTCGGCTACAGCGCCCGTCATCAATGGAAGGAAGTAGAGCAGCGGCTGGATTGTACTCTTGATCAGGCCGACGCCTTCTTTCGAGAATCCGAGAATATCCACCATGTACACGGAAAGAATGCTCATCATTCCATAATAGGCGCCTCGTTCGAAGAACTCGAACATGATGACGACCCAGTAATTGAACGGAAAGTCCTTTAATTTGGGCTTATCCTTTTTCTGTTTTGCCATGTCTTCTGCCATAGGTAAAGCTTTGGTTTGATGTGACTCGTAGAACGGTGAACGCTGTGCGCAACGCGCGCTGCACGCTATAGATTTGGCAAAATAGCACTTTAAGGTGTTATATCCATAGAGACCGGCACCGAAATAGGCGAATCGGTGTTGTGATTGCCGTACCTATTTATCGCTCGATCTACATTCGTAAGGATTTGTTATGCTCACAGGATTACAACACGCACATTCAGGGCTCCGATGGCTGGTGCTGCTCGCAGGCATTGCAGCGATCGTGGTACTCATCCTGATTACCGTCCAGAAACGCGACTTCAAGAAAGCCGATAACATCGTGCTGAAAGTCTTCACCGGCCTGTACGATCTGCAAGTGCTGCTAGGGATCATCTATCTCATCGTTTGGATAAGTATGGGAATCGGGCTGGTACACTACCACTACGAACACGTCCTCACCATGCTGGTAGCAGCGGTGCTGTTCCACTATCCGGCCGTATGGAAAAAGCGGGAACCGGCCGTTCGCGCGCCAAAAACATTGTTGATGTACGCAATCGGCTTCGCGCTTGTGATATTCGGGATATTCAGACTCCCCACCGGCTGGCCGAACTAGGACAAAGCGTCTCCATATTTTGTAACTCCATGCGGGGTGTATTACCTTAGTGATTCCAGATTCGCTTGAATCTCCCGTGGTACTATTCTCCGATACAACACATTGAAAGACTCCATTCGCATAGCCAGCGGACAAGGTTTTTGGGGCGATCTCATCGATGCCCCGGTAAATCAAGTCAAGAACGGCCCAATCGACTATCTGATGATGGATTTCCTCGCCGAGGTGACGATGTCCATCATGCAAAAGCAGAAACTTCGCGATCCAAATCTCGGGTACGCCCGCGATCTGCCCGGTCAGATGAAGAAAATCCTTCCCGATATCATGGAGAAGGACATTAAGGTTATCACCAACGGCGGGGGAGTGAACCCAATCGCCTGCCGCGAAGCCATCTTCGAAGCTGCGAGGGAGCTTGGTATCACAGGCCTGAAGGTCGGCGTGGTGCTCGGGGACGATATCCTCATGAGAATCGACGACCTGATTGCGGAAGGGATCCCGCTGCTGAACATGGAGACGAAGCAGCCGATTTCGGAGATCCGCGACAGGATCGTGAGTGCGAACGTGTACTTCGGCGCCTTCCCTATTGTTGAAGCCCTGCAGAAGGGCGCGCATATAGTGATTACCGGAAGGACCACCGATACCGGCCTCACGCTTGCCCCGATGATACACGAATTCGGGTGGGCGAAAGACGATTGGAACAAGATGGCTGCCGGTACTGTCGCCGGACACATCCTCGAATGCGGCGGGCAGGCATCGGGCGGGAATTTCCTCGGCGACTGGAAAAGCGTCCCCGATCTCGCCAATATCGGTTTCCCCATAGCGGAAGCACGCCCCGACGGCACCTTCACGATTACCAAGCATGAAGGCACCGGAGGACTCGTATCCGTTGCAACAGTTAGCGAACAGCTTCTGTATGAAATCGGCGATCCCAAGGACTACATCACTCCCGACTGTATCGCGGACTTTACCTCAATTCAGCTTGAACAGGAAGCCGATAACCGCGTGAAAGTACACGGGGTTACGGGTCTTCCCGAAACAGAATTCTACAAAGTATCAGCATCGTATAGCGACGGCTATTCCGCTGCAGGCACGCTGACCTATGCCTGGCCGGAAGCCTACGAAAAAGCGAAGGCTGCCGATGCAATTCTCCGCAAGCGGTTCCAGAATCTCGGCCTTGAGTTTGATGAAATCCGCTCCGAGTATCTCGGGCTGAATTCCAGTCACGGTCCACTCGCACCGATCCCCGACGATATTAACGAAGTCGTTCTTCGTATCGGTGTGCGCGGCAAAAACCGCGAGCACGTTGCCCGGTTTGGTTCGGAACTGGCGCCGCTCATTCTGACGGGGCCGCCGTCTGTGACAGGATTCGCGGGAGGCCGGCCGAAACCCAGCGATGTCATCGCCTACTGGCCTGCCCTAATTCCGAAATCAGCAGTGACACCGCAAGTCGTGGTGGAGGAGGTCTAAGTATGGCAACGAAAAAGATTCTGCTGCTCGATATTGCACATGCGCGCTCCGGCGATAAAGGAGACGCCGGCAACGTAGGCGTCATTGCCCGCGATCCGAAGTTCTATCCCGTCATCAGCCGGGAGCTTACGATAGAACGTGTGAAGAAGCATTTCGAAGGTATTTGCTTCGGCCCGGTGGAGCGCTATGAACTCCCGAATTTGAATGCACTCAATTTCCTTCTCCATAACTCCCTCGGCGGCGGCGGCACAGTGAGCCTGAAGAACGATGCCCAGGGCAAGACGCTGAGCAGCGCTATGCTCCGTATGGAGATCGAGGTTGAAGAGGATTTGCTAACGTAAACTCACCCTTATACTTACACGGATTCAATGAAGTATTCTCTCCAGGATCTGGAACGGTTCGCGAATGAAATGCGGATCGATATAATCAAGATGCTGCATGAGGCAGGATCGGGCCATCCCGGCGGATCGCTCTCCTGTATCGATGCTGTCACCTCGATCATGTACAACTACGTCGGTCGCACGGCGCAAAATGCCGCCGACCCGGACAGGCACCGCTTTGTGATGTCGAAAGGGCACGGCGTTCCGGCGCTGTATGCGGTGCTGGCAAGAATGGGTATCGTCGCGCAGGACGAGCTCATGACCTTGCGGAAGATCAACTCCCGTCTGCAGGGGCATCCCGTAGTGACGGCGCTCCCGGAAGTAGAGTTTTCTACCGGCAGTCTGGGGCAGGGGCTTTCTGTGGCGCAGGGAATGGCAATGGCAGCCAAGCTCGACGGGAAACCGCTGAAGATATACTGCATGATCGGCGACGGCGAATTGCAGGAAGGACAGATCTGGGAATCCCTGATGTCTGCGCCGAAGTTCATGCTCGATAACCTCATCGTGCTGCTGGACTATAACAAGGGACAGATTGACGGCCCGACGCGCGAGGTGATGGATATCGAACCGGTCGACGAAAAGCTGCGCGCATTTAACTGGGATGTGCAGGTCATCGACGGGCACGACTTCAAGCAGCTGGACGAAGCGCTTACGAAAGCACAGAACACCGGCGGCAAACCGCACTTCATCGTGGCACACACCGTGAAAGGCAAAGGCGTTTCGTTCATGGAGGGCGTTATCGACTGGCACGGAAAGGCGCCAAATGATGAGCAGACCGTAGATGCCCTCAAAGAACTTGAAGCCCGCGTAAATGCAGCGGCGGAGGTGGCACAATGAGCAAGAAAGCTACACGCGTATCGTTCGGCGAGCAGCTCGCCGCGCTCGGTGAAACGAATCCCGAGATCGTTGTTTTCGATGCCGATCTCGCGAAATCCACACAATCGCTGATGTTCGGCTCGAAGTACCCGGAGCGTTTCTTCGAGATGGGTATTCAGGAACAGAACATGATCGGTGCGGCTGCCGGCATGGCCACGATGGGGAAGAAGCCCTTCATCTGCTCGTTCTCCATCTTTGTGACAGGGCGGTTCGAGACGATCCGTATGTCGATTGCATACGCCGATGTGCCCGTAACGATTGTCGGGACGCATTGCGGAATCGGCATCGGCGAGGACGGGTACAGCCAGATGGCGCTCGAGGATATTTCCATCATGCGCTCGCTCGCGAATATGACCGTCATCCAACCGGCGGACGACGCCGAGACCAAAGCCGCCGTGCGGTTCCTCGCTGAGTACAAGCACCCGGCATTCCTTCGCCTTACCCGGCAGGGAGTGGAGCAGGTGCACGGTGAGGACTATACATTTGAATTCGGGAAGGCCGACGAACTGAAGACCGGCAGCGACGGTGTGATTTTCGCAACCGGTGCGGTGGTTTACAATGCATTGAAGGCTGCCGAGCAGCTCGAATCAGAAGGCGTGAACCTGCGCGTGGTGAACATCCATACCATTAAGCCGCTCGATGAAGAGCACATCATCCGTGCCGCGAAGGAAACCGGCTTTGTTCTCACCATCGAAGATCACAGCATCATCGGCGGACTGGGCAGCGCGGTGGCGGAGGTGCTTTCCGAGCATGCGCCTACGCCCATGAAGCGTATCGGCATCTACGATACCTTCGGCGAAAGCGGCACACCCAACGGCCTCTACGAAAAGTACAAGCTCGATGTAAAGGGACTCTACGAGCAGATCAAAGCAAGCGTACAGCAGCCGGCGGTTGCGTGAGTTGAGAATTCGAGATGAGAATTGATAATAACGGCGCCGAAAGGCGCCGTTATAGTTGTTAGTCATTCCGGCGAAGGCCGAAGGCACGCTATGGCGTGCCGCAATCTATTACCGGCAAAGGTAACGTTAAATCTGATTCATGATATCCCAGTTGTCTCGGTACTCTTCGAGTTTTTCTGATCCGATGGCGGTGTGAAAGGAATCGAACTTCTTCGGTCGTTTGCCTCCGTGTTTCTTGAGATACGCACGATGGTTCGTTATGATCATCCTTTGGAGATCGTCCCACATGATCACATAAAAGTCGTCTGTTCCATATTCTTGTAGACGCACGAATACGTAGACCAAATCAGGAACCGGAGATTTGGTGGGGAAATCAATGATCTGTTTTTCACCTTCGAGTCTTATCTCTGCAAATCTTCGGAGGTCGAGTTGCCAGGACCCTTTGCTATTGATCGTCTTAACTTGGATAGAATGGTGCTTTCCCTTTTCGTTTGAAGCTATGATATCATAGTGTGGAACGTTGCCGGTAAAGGTTGTGGCGATTAGTCCCCGACGACAGAGTTCTGCTGCCACAAGGTATTCCCCAACTTGTTTGGTGAGCTGAGTGTTGCGACCTGTTGCCATGAATTGCCCTTCTTTTTGTATGAACCTCTAGTGTATCTATATCAATCGCAATGAAACTCTTGCATCACACTCAACTTACTATGTTTTAGCATCCTTTCCCGCCCTCCTCGTCAGCTCTGTGATTATCTCTGGCCTTTCAGCACAACCTTCTCCCTCTTAATCACCGTCCGGAATTCCTCCGATATCCGTTGCCAGTCGAGTATATCCACGCGGTAGGGGATATCGCTTTCAGCGAAATCGTGCTTGATGTCTCCGAGAAGTGTGAGCGGAAGTTTTTCGCTGGAGATGATAACGAGATCTAAATCGGAGTACTTGCGGGAACCGCCGGTTACCCTTGAACCGAACGCCCACACTTCGCATTCAGGTACATGCTTCGCGAGGATCGCCAGGATGGCTTCGCGGTCCTTTGCCGGGATATCAACTGTTCCGCTGTTCGAGTCCGGCATACAATGTCTCAGCGTATGGAATAAACTCTATTGCAGCGTCGTACACTTCTTCCGCAATCTCGAGATTATATGTATGTGATGTACGGTTCCGGCATTCGTGGAAGAACCACCATCGCTCGGGGTCATCGATGAGACCGTGTTCGGCGCCGAGGCGGAAAAGCTCTTTGTGCGTGATACCCAGCATCATGCCTTTCGCCTGGTTGGCCTCCAGCCAGCACTTGAGCAGTTTCCAGCATAACTCGTACGTGAACTCAAAATACAGGATTACCCCTGCACGGATTCCCTTCCTGAGCGTCTCGTCCAACTGCCCCATAACGGCATCGTTCTCGGCTTTTTCTGCGAGTTCTTTCAGCGCGGCGAGCGCTTTGTGAAGACTGCTCAGATCCAGGGGCATGGTATCAGCTTCGCAGCAAGTGTACGGTTATCCTTCTTCCTGCCAGCACGCAAGCTCTTCCACCTTGGTGACGCCTTCGGGCAGGGTGGCTTCTTCGATCAGCATGATGGGGATATCGTCTTCGATTGGGTAGCGGGTGCCGCACTTGGTGCAGACGAGGGCGTCTTCTTCCAGACGCAGTTCCGTTTTGCCGATGGGACAGACGAGGATATCGAGGAGTTCTTGATTGATCATGTCATGTTCGTCCGGTTGTTCATATCACCGAAAGATACGCGAAACGTCCCTGTTTTGCGAATGGGAGGCACAGGCAGACGCCTACCCTGCAGGTCATTTCCCCGGTTTCCAGCCCGGGAGCGCTGCAGCCTGTCTGATCCAATCCGCAAGCTGTTTCTTATCGTAGTCTTGCGCTTCGTAGATGTGAAAATACCGTGCATCAGGATCCTTGGAGCCGACAGGCGGCTTGGGATCGAGATGCGCACCCTTCAGGAAGGTAATCTTGATGTACTTTGTGTAGCAGTAGAAGCTGATAAAGTACCCCTGATCGTCAACCTCGTAGAACGGCGAGTTCCAGCGCACGGCCTTCTTCACGCCGGGAACGGTCTTCACAATAAGCCGATCGAGCTTCTTGCCTGCAGCGCTTTTCCAGCCCGGCATCGCAGCGATGTAATCCTGTACCGGACCGTCGCCGTCGCCTTTGGGGATTTGCGGATTGCCGCCGGATAGTAGCTTGACCTCTTTCCTGGCCGTAGTCTTGGATCTCTTTATCCCGGTCGAGCCCTTACTCTTTGGGACGTTGTGCGACTTGTTGTAGGCGATGGCCTCGCGCAGCAGGGCTTTGAGCGCGGATCTATTGAGCGTATCGCCTTCGTGGATATCGATTGCGCGCCATTTGTTGCCGCTCAGACCGGCGTTAAAGAGCTTCTTGGGGTCTTTGAGCTGCGCTCCGTGGAGGAAGGTAAGCTTCACGTACTTTTTAAAGCCGTTCACGTGGGCGTACATACCGTTGTTGGACCACACCGGTGTGCCTTTCCATTTCCACTCTTCCACCACATCCGGATCGACCTCGTGCACAATACGGCGTATCTCCGCTACTACTTCGCCACGCCAATCGCCGAGGTCGGCAATCATTTGTTCGATGAGGGAGGAGACGGAGGAGGTGTTGGGTACCGATACAGCAGGTTTCTTGCGGGCTTTGGCCATAACGATCCTTTCGGAACTTGATGCGGTAATACTGACTGCAGTAATATCAGAAAAGATATATCGAGAGTGAAGTATCGAGTTCGATAACTACTCGCCAATAAAAAAGGCGCCTTGCGGCGCCTTTTCATCATTTCCGCCTGTGGCGGACTGGGAAGCTTCATTCAGATTTACTTTTTCTCTTCGTCTTCATCCACGACTTCGTAGTCGGCGTCTTCGGCTGAGGCTTCGCCGCCG